>CAKQTN010000079.1:0-5600 GCA_934276625.1 uncultured Haemophilus sp. | reverse complement strand
GATGCGCCGATGGTAGTGTGGGGCTTCCCCATGTGAGAGTAGGACACCGCCAGGTACTGAATGTAGAACCCCGAGCTAAATGGCTTGGGGTTTTTGTTTTTAGATTTGATTTTAATAAAGTAAAAGTGCGGTCAAAATCAAAATAGTTTTATTAAAGATGTTTAAATCTTTTAATGAGAAAATAGAGGTGGAATGGTACAATCACCAAAATTTTTTATAGGATAAATAATACAAATGGCTCGTAAAAAGAAAACTCGTAAAATTAGCGATATTATGCCAATTCGTAAATCAGATAAGAAACCTGAAGCACCGAAACTATCAGGTAAGAAATTAACACGTTATGAATTAGATGCTAAGGCAAGAGAAGATAAGAAAAAACGTAAACATAAAGGTTTAGCATCTGGTTCTCGTCATAGTAACGCAGAGCAAAATAAAAATAACCAAGTCGTTGAACAAAAAGATCCGCGTATTGGTAGCCGTAAAAAGGTCCCGCTGATTGTTGAATTTGTGAATAAGCCTGAGAAAGGGATGACAATTCCTGCCGTAAAAGAACCGAAAAAACTTGCACCTGAAGTTGAGTTAGAACGTTTAGAAAATAATGAAATTCTAAATGAATTGTTGGATGCCTTAGATGAAGGCAAAACGATTAGTAAAGCTGATCAACAATTTGTGGATGAATGTTTAGATCGTATTGCTCAGTTAATGGAAGAATTAGGTATTCAAGATGAAGAGGAGACAGAGGATGATCTCTATCGAACCTTCGAGAAGATTGATATCAACCAATTCAGATAATTGTCATGTGGCCGATTATTTTAAGTATTATTGCTTTGGGAATTATTGCTAGCGTATCATTTTATGCTTTCAAATTACTTAGGAAGTTACGTCATCAAAACACTCTCATTAAACAGGCTAAGATAGCGCGTACAAAACGCCTAAAAGAGAGTATGGTAATTATCGCTAAAGCGATGCAAAATGGAGATTGCAACCATTCAGAAGGGGTGATTCGTTTATCAATGCTTTTACTCCCTTTTGGACAATCTTTGCAGCCATATCAAGCGATGTATGCACTTTATAATATTGTGAAAGAAATGCCTACGCATGAAGCTCGGAAAGCATTGTTAAAAAAAGAAAGAATGAAACTCGATCTTGAGCGAGAAAGTGCAGAAGCAAAATTTGAAGAAGAAATTATGTTGGAGTTACGTCAGTTTTTAAATGACGTAGAGAAATTTGGGGAAGCTTAATGTCTGAAATTATTTGGGATCTTGCGTTAATTCAAAAATATAACCAATCAGGACCTCGTTATACATCTTATCCAACTGCATTAGAATTTAATGAAAGTTACACAAACGAAGATTTTATTGCAGCGGCTAATCGTTATCCGGAAAGACCACTTTCCCTTTACGTACACATTCCGTTTTGTCACAAACTTTGCTACTTCTGTGGCTGTAATAAGGTGATTACTCGTCATCAACATAAGGCGGATATTTATCTTGATTACCTTGAAAAAGAAATCAAAGCGCGTTCAGAATTATTCAAAAATCGTGTTGCGACTCAAGTGCATTGGGGCGGCGGTACACCGACTTATTTGACAGAAGAGCAGTCTGCTCGTTTGATGAAGATGCTTAAAGAGCATTTTACGATTGCGGATAATGCAGAAGTTAGTATTGAGATGGACCCACGTGAAATAGAGCTCGATATGCTTGATCATTTACGCAATATTGGTTTTAACCGAATTAGCATGGGTGTACAAGATTTCAATAAAGCGGTTCAAAAAGCGGTAAACCGTGAACAAGATGAAGAGTTTGTGAATGCGTTACTTGTTCGTGCTCGTGAGTTAGGTTTCCAATCGACTAACCTTGATTTAATTTATGGATTGCCACTTCAAAATGTGGAAAGCTTTATGTTTACATTACATAAAGTGATTGAATTAAATCCAGATCGTTTAAGTATTTTTAACTATGCTCATTTGCCAAGTCGATTTGCGGGACAAGCAAAAATTAAAGAAGATCAATTACCGCCGCCGGAAACCAAATTAGAAATCCTACAGAAAACGATTGAAACCTTAGGTAATGCGGGTTATAAGTTTATCGGTATGGATCATTTTGCTAAACCTGATGATGAATTAGCGATTGCCCAAGAGAAAGGTATCTTACACCGAAATTTCCAAGGCTATACTACTCAGGAAGAATGTGATTTGCTCGGTTTAGGTGTATCAGCCATTAGTTTATTGGGGGATACGTATGCTCAAAATCAAAAAGAATTAAAACATTATTATCATGATGTGGAAAATTCAGGAATTGCATTACATAAAGGTTTAGCGATGACAGAAGAGGATTGCCTACGCCGTGATGTGATTAAGCAGTTGATTTGTAACTTTAAGCTTGATTTTGCACCAATTGAAAAACAATATAATATTGATTTCAGAAAGCACTTTGCTGAAGATTTACAGTTATTACAACCATTACTTGAAGATGGATTAATTTCTGAAACGGAAACAGGCTTACAAGTTTCGCCTAAAGGTCGCTTATTAATCCGTAATATTTGTTTATGCTTTGATACCTATTCAAGAGCTGCGGCAAAACGACAACAATTCTCTCGGATTATTTAGCCATACAAAAACGGTCAAGACTTATATCTTGACCGTTTTTCTTTCAATCTATTTATTTAGCGATGCTTTCTAGTGCCCATAATTCGCTGAGATTTTCTCTGCGACGAATTAAGTGAGCTTTGTTTCCATCCACTAACACTTCAGCCGTGCGTGGACGAGAATTATAGTTTGAGGACATGCTTGCACCATAAGCTCCTGCAGAACGTTGAGCAATATAATCCCCTTCAGCAATGGCTAATTCACGCTGTTTACCTAGAAAGTCAGAGGTTTCGCATACTGGGCCAACAACATCATAAATGGCTTTTTCACGCCCTAAAGTGCGGTCAATTTCAATGATGTTCATATAAGCTTCATAGAGTGCTGGACGAATCATATCGTTCATCCCAGTATCGGTAATCGCGAAGTTACGGCTTTCATTACTTTTTAAGTATTGAACTTTCGCCACTAAAATCCCTGCATTCGCTGCGATCGCTCGACCTGGTTCTAAAATAATTTCGAGATCTTCATAATCTTTTAATTTATTCAGTAGCGCCGTCGCATAATCACTTGGATGGGGTGGCGTTTCATCAGTATAAGTTACGCCTAAACCACCACCGAGATCTAAGTGTTTTAATGTGATGCCATCTTCTTTTAATTGTTCCATTAAACGAATGAGGCGATCAGTTGCATCTAAGAAGGGCTGTAATTCAGTCAGCTGAGAGCCAATATGGCAATCCATACCCGTAATTTTCACATGAGGTAAGGTTGCAGCTAATTTATAGACTTCACGTGCTTCATCTACGCTCACACCAAATTTATTTTCTTTCAATCCGGTGGAAATGTAAGGGTGGGTATGGGCGTCCACATCGGGATTCACGCGTAAAGAAATAGGGGCTACTTTACCCATTTCACCCGCAATTTGGTTGATATGGTGTAATTCCGCAACAGATTCCACATTAAAACAACGAATGCCTACTTCTAACGCTCGCATAATTTCTGCGCGAGATTTTGCCACGCCAGAAAAGACAACTTTTGATGCTTCTCCGCCTGCTGCTAATACGCGTTCTAATTCGCCTTGCGAAACGATATCAAAACCAGAACCTAATTTTGCCATGACATTCAATATTCCAATATTAGAATTGGCTTTAACGGCATAACAAATTAAGTGTGGATGCTTTCCTAAAGCAGAATCAAAGGCATGCCAATGGCGTTCAAGTGTGGCACGAGAATAAATATAAAGCGGAGTGCCGAATTCTTCAGCGAGTTGTTTGACGGGCAAATCTTCAACATAAAGTTGCTCGTTTTTATATTGGAAAAAATCCATGACGAATCCTTTAAGTGCGGTCAGTTTTTATTGTGTTTTTTGTGTGTTTTGAGGCTGTTCTTTTTCAGGAAAATATAATGGCCCTTTTACACCACAACCTGTCGCTAAAGTACAGAATGCACTGAGTAATAAAATAGAAAGTAATTTTTTCATTTTTCAATCTCTCTAATAAGTAAAATCTGCCTTTGCCAACGAGGCGAAAGGCTTTATAATTCACGGCATTCTATCAGATTTAATCGGAAAATTTTATGAATGTTGCAGAATTTCACCAAAATATTGAACAGGTTTGGCAAAAAATTGAAGAAACGTTAGAGAATCAAGATTGTGATGTGGATTGCGAAACGCAAGGTTCGGTATTTACTATTACATTTGATGATCGTTCACAAATCGTCATTAATAAGCAAGAACCACTTCTTGAACTTTGGCTTGCTAGCCGTTTGGGCGGATTCCATTTTGCCTATAAAAACAATGATTGGGTGGCAAATGATGGTAAACGCTTTTGGGATTCTTTAACTGAGGCAGTTGCTGCTCACGGAGAAACGGTAACATTCTAATGGCCGAACTCGCGGAACATGCCCCGCAAAAAACAGACTTAAAAACGACCGCACTTAATACGTTGCGGTCTGTTTTTGGTTACCAATCTTTCCGCAAAGGGCAGGAAGAAGTGATTCATGCTGCATTAAGCGGTCAAGATGCCTTAGTGGTGATGGCCACAGGAAATGGCAAATCCTTGTGTTATCAAATTCCAGCACTTTGTTTTACTGGTCTCACATTAGTGATTTCGCCTTTGATTTCTTTAATGAAAGATCAGGTGGATCAACTCCGAGCAAACGGTATTGAAGCCGATTTTCTAAACTCTAGTCAGACGCCAGAACAACAACAGCAAGTTGAAAATAAGCTGATTTCAGGACAATTAAAATTATTATATGTTTCGCCTGAAAAAGTGATGACAAACAGCTTTTTTCAGCTGATTTCTTATGCTCAAATTTCCTTTATCGCCATTGATGAAGCCCATTGTATTTCACAATGGGGACATGATTTCCGCCCTGAATATACCCAACTTGGCGGGTTAAAAGCGGCGTTTCCAAATGCGCCGATTATGGCATTAACGGCTACAGCGGATTACGCGACAAGACAGGATATTCTCACTCATCTTAAATTAGACCATCCTCACAAATACATTGGCAGTTTTGACCGCCCAAATATTCGTTATACGTTAGAAGAAAAATTTAAGCCAATGGAGCAGCTTACGCGTTTTGTCTTAGCTCAGAAAGGCAAAAGTGGCATTGTGTATTGTAATAGTCGTTCGAAAGTAGAACGTATAGCTGAAACTTTGCGAAATAAAGGTGTTTCAGCTGCGGCATATCATGCGGGAATGGAAACTGCACTGCGTGAACGCGTCCAGCAAGATTTTCAACGAGATAATGTTCAAGTTGTGGTTGCGACGATTGCGTTTGGAATGGGCATTAATAAATCCAATGTGCGTTTTGTTGCCCATTTTGATTTGCCGAGAAGCATTGAATCATATTATCAAGAAACTGGTCGCGCGGGGCGAGATGATTTACCGGCGGAAGCGATACTTTTCTACGAACCGGCTGATTATGCTTGGTTGCAGAAAATTCTGCTTGAAAAACCAGAGACGCCACAACGTCAAATTGAGCAACATAAATTGGAAGCTATTGGGGAATT
>CAKQTN010000078.1:0-5662 GCA_934276625.1 uncultured Haemophilus sp. | reverse complement strand
GCGAAACCAATTGGTGATTTTGTAGATACTCATCCAACATTGAAGATTTTAGCCTTAGCCTTCTTAATTTTAGTGGGCGTAAGTTTAATTGCAGAAAGCTTAGATATTCATATTCCGAAAGGCTACATTTACTTTGCTATGGGCTTCTCTGCAGTGGTGGAAATGCTCAACATCAAGATGCGAAAATCACTTGGACATTAATTATATAAAAAGGGCGGAACAATGTGTTCCGCCTTTTTTAATCATTATAGAACACGCCTTTTCCATATAAATACAGGGTGACTTGTTCTCCAATTTGGTAATGATTAATGAGATCTTCATTAAGATTAAATTCATAACCGCCGACATCAATACAAAGATTAATAGCGCGTCCTCTCGATTCAATCCGTTTAATCTCACCTTTAAAAGACGCAGTCGGATCTTGGATTTTTTTTGCAAGAGAGAATTGCTCAGGGCGGAATAAAACCTTCCCTTGCGTATGACCATTTCCTTTATTTTCGACAGCGACCTCACCTAATTGACAGGTCGCGATAGCATCATTTTTTAATGTTGTAGGGAAAATAATACTTTCTCCGATAAATGTGGCGATGGATAAATGCTGCGGTGACCAATACAGTGTTTTAGGTGTCGCAATTTGGAGGATTCTTCCTTCTTGAATCACCGCAATTTTATCTGCATAACAGAGCGCTTCATCACGATCATGGGTCACAAATATAGCGGATGAGCCACTTTCTCTTAATACTTGTAACATATCGTAACGAATTTGATTTCTTAGATGCTCATCTAATGCACTGAATGGCTCATCAAACAGGATGAGTTCAGGGCTTGGTGCGAGGGCTCGAGCAAGTGCAACACGCTGTTGTTGCCCGCCTGAAAGCTGATGAGGAAAACGATCAGCTAAGCTGCTAATGCCGGTTAGTTTCATTACTTCCTGTATGCGTTGTTTTTCCGCCTCTGTTTTTCCTTTGCCATCTCCTAAGCCATAAGCAATGTTGCGGTAAACATTTAAATGGGGGAATAACACACCTTCTTGTACCACATAACCTAATTTGCGCTGTTGGGTTGGCACATTGATATTGTCGTTAAAAATAGGTTGATTTTTTAACCAAATCTCACCGCTTGTTGGTTGTTCAAAACCAGCAATGCTACGCAATAAGGTGGTTTTCCCACAACCAGATGCACCAAGAAGAAACAAAATTTCACCTTTCTCTAATTGTAGCGAGATATTGTGTAAAACCTGTTGTCCATTAAAGGATTTATTCAAATTTTTAATATCGAGTAATGTTGTCATTTTATCTTTTCGTTATTTAAAACCGTATCGTTTCAGTAAAAATACAGGAATCCCGGAAAATAGCACTAACATAATGGCATAAGGCGTGGCTGCCGCATATTGTGCATCGGATGTATATTCCCACACTGCGGTTGAAAGCGTTTTAATATCATTCGGTGTGAGTAATAGGGTTGCGGTGAGCTCTTTCATTAAGTTTAAAAAAACTAAAGCAAATGCGGCAGCAATTCCAGGTAACATAGCGGGGATGACTAAGGTACGGAAAATATAAAAGTTGCTACGGCCTAAACTTTGTCCCACCTTTTCGATGTTATCAGACATCTGTTCAAGCGATCCTCGTAAGGTCGTTTGTGCCATTGGAAGATAAAGCATAAAGTAGGCGACCACAACCATAGCAAAGGTTTGATAAAGGGAATACGCATAGTTGATGGTAAAGAAAACTAACGATAATGCGATCACGAGCCCTGGTACTGCATGAAGTAGATAAGGGATGCGATCAAGCCAAATCGTCAATTTACTGCGATAGCGTACTGCCGCCCATACTAATGGTAAGGCACAAATAACGGTAAGCGCAGCACCCAGTGTTGATATGGTGAGTGAGTTTGTGAAAGCGGTAAAAAATTCCCCAAAATCGACCGCACTTTCAATGGAATTTCCTACTTTTAGCCAATAAATCAGCATGGTAATCGGCACTCCAATACTGAGCACAAAAATGGTTGTAAAGAAACTCACGACTAAAATTTGTTTTCCAACAGAGAGCGTTTTTAATGGATAGGGGCGTATTACGCCTTTGCCGCTTTGATAGAGTGTTTGTGTGCCTCTAAAATGAATTTCGCCCATCACCACAAGAATACAAATGACCATTAACACACCAGAAAGTAAGGCAGCGGTATTGTTATTAAAGGCCATTTCATATTCTTGGAAAATGGCGGTGGTGAAAGTTTGGTAATTTAAAATGGATACCGCACCGAACTCCACTAACATATGAAGGGCAATTAATAATACGCTACTGCCGATAGCGGGTTTGAGTTGCGGGAAAATCGCATGCCAAAATGTGTAAGCCTGGCTTTTCGCCAGTGAAAGACTCACTTCTTCTAAAGATCGGTCGAGTCTTTTTAAAGTTGCTGCCACAGGAAGATAAGCGAGTGGGAAAGAACTCAGCGTCATAATGCCGATAGTTCCCCATAAGCCCTCTACTCTAAAGGTGAGACTGATCCAGGTAAAACAGCTGACAAAGGCAGGAATACAAAGCGGAAGCGTCATGGCAACTTGGAAAAAGCCTTTTCCACAAAAGCGATAACGTTCTAATAAAAACGCACATAGTGTGCCGAGAATAATGGCAAAAAGCGTGACAAATACCATTAAAAGTAGGGTATTACTGAGCAGTTCCCACATTCTTGGGCGCCAAAGTAATTCAATGCTGCGAGCTAATCCAACATCTGCAGCTCGTTCAATAACATACAAAAAAGGGAGTAATAATGGCAAACTAATCAGCACGATTAAGGCAACAAGCCAGCGAGGAGGGCGATTAGACACAAAAAATCCTTTGAAAGTATTAGTGTAGAGTAAATAACAGAAGGGCGTGTATTACACGCCCTATATTGCATAGCATAGCAAATTAAACTTATTTCAAACCAGCTTCTTCAATAAGTTTGTTTGCATTGTCTTTGTCTTCAGAAGTGGTTGCCGAAACAACAGGCGCTTCTAATTTTGCATAAGGTTCCATGTTAAATGGAGAAACCACATCGGTACGAAGTGGGTATTCTGCACGTACTGAAACAAACGCTTCTTGTCCTTCTTTACTTGCTAAGAAATCAACGAATTTTTTCGCTTCTTCTTTATTTTTAGAACCTTTTAATACAGCTGCACCAGAATAGGTCACTAATGCACCTGGATCTTGATGACGAATGAAGTAAAGACGTGTTTTGAGGTTATCAGCACCTTTTTCTTTTGCAAGTGCATACCAGTAATAGTTGTTAATTAACGCTGCTGGTACTTCGCCATTTTCAACGGCTTGAAGGGCAACGCTGTTTTTTGCATAAAGTTTACCGTTTTCTTTCAAACCTTTTAACCATTTAAGTGCCGCATCTTTACCTTTTAATTTAGTAATCGCAACAACTTGCTCTAAGAATGCACCTGAAGTCGGAACATAACCAATTTTGTCTTTCCATTTTGGTGTTGCATAATCTAACACGGATTTTTCCATGTCTTTTTCAGATAATTTGGTGTGATCATAAACCACAACACGAGAACGGCCGCTTAATGCGATCCAGTCTTTTTTCGGTGCAACAGGCACACCTTTGTGTGCAGTTTGTTTAATGGTGTCTGCTGAAAGCGGTTCTAACAAACCCGCATCAGAGAGTGCTGCGAAAGGTGCAGTTTGTTCGGAATAGAATACATCTGCAGGGGTTTTATCTCCCTCTTCTTTCAATTGGCCCGCAAGTTGATCGCTTTTCGCACTGTTTAAGGTCACTTTAATGCCCGTTGCTTTTGTAAACGCATCGGCAACGGCTTTTGCACCTTCTTTATGTTGTCCGTTGTAAACGGTAATATCTGCAGAAGCGAAGCCTGCAAATGCCATTAAGCCGGTAAGGGCTGCAATTTGGAAATGCTTAATTTTCATGAAAACTCCTTTATGTGATTGGACAAATTGTCCATTTTTCTAAAAATAAGAATCGTCCCATTCTAATAATCTATAATAGATAATGCAAATAATTCTCAGATATTTTTCTCTTATATCAAAATTTCATATTCCATTCTATTTTCTTACTTCGCTCTACGTTGTTTTTTCTCCATAATGTCAGGTGGAAATTTCTAATAAGGACGGATATGAATATTCAGCAAATCATTAAACAACATCACCTAGAGCTCTTATTTCAGCAAGGGTCATTTGGGATTGAAAAGGAAAGTCAACGGGTGCATGCAGATGGTTCAATAGTGACATCATTGCACCCCAAAGCTTTTGGTAATCGTCGTTTCCACCCTTACATTCAAACAGATTTTGCAGAAAGTCAGTTGGAATTGGTGACTCCCCCAATGAAAAAATTAGAGGATACATTACGGTGGCTTTCAGCTATTCATGAAGTAACTCTGCGAACTTTACCAGAGGATGAATTTATTTTTCCTTTTAGTATGCCTGCAGGGTTACCGCCAGAAGAGCAAATTAAGGTTGCACAATTAGATAATCAGGAAGATGTGGCTTATCGTGAGCATTTAGTTCAGTCTTACGGTAAATATAAGCAAATGGTCAGTGGTATTCATTACAATTTTCAAATTGACCCTAAGTTTATTGATGCCTTATTTCATGCACAAAATGAAACACAAAGTGCGGTTGATTTTCAAAATAATTTTTACCTGAAAATAGCGAAGAACTTCTTACGCTATCAATGGATTTTACTTTACTTGTTTTCTGCAACACCGACGGTAGAGGAAAAATATTTCAGAGACAATTCACCCCTTAAACCGCATCAATATGTGCGGAGTTTACGTTCAGGGAAATATGGTTATGTGAATGATCCGAAGATCTACGTCTCTTATGACAGTTTGCAAGAGTATGTTGAGACGTTAGAACACTGGGTGAAATCGGGCGATTTGATTGCAGAAAAAGAATTTTACTCGAGTGTACGCTTGCGTGGGGCTAAAAAAGCACGAGATTTACTTGAAAAAGGAATTCAATATTTAGAATTTCGTTTGTTTGATCTCAATCCGTTTGCACCTTATGGAATGGAACTTGCTGATGCGAAATTCATTCATTATTTTATTTTGTTCATGGCATGGCTTGATGATACCGCTGATCAAGAAGGCATAAAATTAGGCAAAGCACGTCTTGCTGAAGTGGCATGGGAAGATCCAAGAGAGCAAAGTGTTTATGCGGTAGAAGGGGAATTAGTTCTCCTTGAAATGCTCAAGATGCTTGAACAACTTAATGTGAATGATGAGATTAAAACGATTGTTAAAGACAAATTAGGGCAATTTGCGGATCCAAGTCAAACGCTTTGTGCAAAAGTGGTCGCGGCAATTGAGCAGATCGGTAGTTATCAACAATTAGGGGCTGATATTGCGCAATCCAATAAAGCAAAAGCCTTTGAACGTTTTTATGCATTAAGTGCGTTTGATAATATGGAGCTGTCCACACAGGCGTTATTATTTGATGCAATTCAAAAAGGATTAAAGATTGAGATTTTAGATGAACGCGATCAATTTCTCAGTCTTCAATTTGGCGACCATTTGGAATATGTGAAAAACGGTAATATGACTTCTCACGATAGCTATATTTCTCCACTCATTATGGAAAATAAAGTGGTGACGAAGAAAGTGTTAGCGAAAGCAGGATTTAATGTACCGCAAAGCATCGAGTTTACCGATGTGAAAAGT
>CAKQTN010000077.1:0-5698 GCA_934276625.1 uncultured Haemophilus sp. | reverse complement strand
ACGATTATTTGCTTACTCATTGGCTATCCATTTGCCTTTATGGTCAGCAAAATTAATCCAAAATATCGTCCATTTTTGTTATTCCTCGTGGTATTGCCATTCTGGACAAACTCACTGATTCGTATCTATGGAATGAAAGTCTTCCTTGGTGTGAAAGGTGTGTTGAATACCATGTTAATGGATATGGGCATTTTGAGTGAGCCTATTCGTATTTTAAATACCGAAGTAGCTGTAATCATTGGTTTAGTGTACCTCCTTTTACCATTTATGATTCTTCCGCTCTACTCTGCTATTGAAAAATTAGATGGACGTTTATTAGAAGCGGCAAGAGATTTAGGCGCGAATGCAGTTCAACGTTTCTTCCGTGTTATTTTGCCATTGACTATGCCAGGTATCGTAGCAGGTTGTTTATTAGTATTACTACCAGCAATGGGTATGTTCTACGTAGCTGACTTACTGGGTGGTGCGAAAGTATTATTAGTCGGTAACGTGATTAAGAGTGAGTTCTTAATTTCTCGTAACTGGCCATTTGGTTCTGCAATCAGTATCGGCTTAACCATCTTAATGGCATTGTTGATTTTCGTTTACTATCGTGCAAATAAATTGTTGAATAAGAAAGTGGAGTTAGAATAATGAGTCGTTTACTACGTAATATTTTTATGTTTGTGGTATACGCTTATTTGTATATCCCAATTATTATCTTGGTGACTAACTCCTTTAACGAAGACCGTTATGGTTTAAGTTGGAAAGGCTTTAGTTGGAACTGGTATGAGCGTTTATTTAATAATGATACCTTAATCCAAGCTGCGTTCCACTCTGTCACTATTGCTTTCTTTGCTGCAACATTAGCGACAATTGTGGGTGGTTTAACTGCTATCGCACTTTACCGCTATCGTTTCCGTGGTAAACAAGCGGTAAGTGGTATGTTATTTATCGTCATGATGTCACCAGATATCGTAATGGCGGTTTCTCTACTAGCCTTATTCATGGTTGTAGGAATTTCGTTAGGTTTCTGGTCATTATTATTGGCACACGTAACATTCTGTTTACCTTATGTTACCGTAACGATTTTCTCGCGTTTAAATGGCTTTGATGCAAGAATGCTTGAAGCGGCAAAAGATTTAGGTGCGAGCGAAGTCACCATTTTGCGTAAAATTATCCTACCGCTTGCCTTACCGGCAGTGGTATCTGGTTGGTTGTTAAGCTTTACTATTTCATTAGATGATGTTGTTGTATCCTCTTTCGTAAGTGGTGTAAGCTATGAAATCCTACCATTGCGTATCTTCTCTCTTGTAAAAACAGGGGTAACACCAGAAGTAAACGCGTTAGCAACGATTATGATCGTACTTTCATTAGGATTAGTAATTTTAAGCCAATTAGTTGCACGTAAAAATAATCATTAAACATTGATATAAAAAGGTTTCACAAATCTTTTAAGATCAAATAGAATACGCCTTGACGCACAATCAAGGCGTTTTTTTATACTTGCATTAATGCAGGTGGTTTTTTACCCCTCTTTTACGGAGAACAAACAAAAATGAAAAAATTTGCAGGTTTGCTTACTGCCGGTTTAGTTGCCGCTACATTAACTGCTTGTAACGACAAAGAAGCCAAGTCTGATGCAACAAAAGCACAGGCTCCAGCAAATAATACTGTGTACTTATATACTTGGACTGAATATGTACCAGATGGTCTTTTAGATGACTTCACAAAAGAAACTGGTATCAAAGTTATCGTAGCAAGTCTTGAATCTAATGAGACGATGTATGCCAAAATGAAAACCCAAGGTGATGCAGGCGGTTATGATGTTATTGCACCATCTAACTACTTCGTATCTAAAATGGCACGCGAGGGTATGCTACAAGAATTAGATCACAGTAAATTACCTGTTATCAAAGAATTAGACCCTGATTGGCTCAACAAACCTTATGACAAAGGCAATAAATACTCACTTCCTCAGTTGTTAGGTGCGCCAGGTATTGCATTTAATACCAATACCTATAAAGCTTCTGACTTCACGTCTTGGGGTGATTTCTGGAAACCAGAATACGCAAACAAAATCCAATTATTGGATGATGCGCGTGAAGTATTCAATATTGCATTATTAAAAATTGGTCAAGATCCAAACACCAAAGATCCTGCAATTATCAAGCAAGCTTATGAAGAGTTATTGAAATTACGTCCAAACGTACTTTCTTTCAATTCTGATAACCCTGCAAACTCTTTCATCTCTGGTGAAGTAGAATTAGGTCAGTTATGGAATGGTTCTGTACGTATTGCGAAAAAAGAACAAGCACCATTAAATATGGTGTTCCCAAAAGAAGGGCCTGTTCTTTGGGTTGATACTTTAGCGATTCCTAAAACCTCTAAAAACCCAGATGGCGCACACAAATTAATTAACTACTTGTTAGGTGCAAAAGCAGCGGAAAAATTGACTTTAGCGATCGGTTACCCAACAGCTAATCTTGAAGCGAAAAAAGTACTTCCAAAAGAAATTACAGAAGATCCTTCAATTTATCCACCAGCAGAAATTCTTCAAAAAAGCTACTGGCAAGATGATGTAGGCGATGCAATCCAATACTATGAACAGTATTATCAAGAGTTAAAAGCAGCAAAATAATGCGTTTTTAAGTGATAACAAAAAAGTGCGGTCAAATTTGATCGCACTTTTTTTATATTTACCACTTTGGAAGAAACTATTTGTAGCGTTTTTTTGACGAGTTTTTATCTTGCTCTTGTAAGCGCTCAAGCTTTTCTTTAATTTGAATTTCCATACCTCGGTTAGTTGGGAAATAATATTGAGTATCTTTCAGTTCTGGTGGGAAGTAATTTTCTCCAGCGGCATAAGCATTTGGCTCATCATGTGCATAACGATATTCAGCGCCATAGCCCAATTCTTTCATTAAAGCCGTTGGTGCATTACGTAAATGAGGTGGCACATCGAAATCAGGAAGCTCTTTTGCATGTTGTTTTGCCGCATTAAATGCGTTGTAAACCGCATTACTCTTCGGAGCCACCGCTAAATAAATAATGGCTTGAGCAATAGCTCGCTCTCCTTCATAAGCGCCCACCCTCGTAAAACAATCCCAAGCCGCTAGAGCCACTTGCATTGCACGAGGATCGGCATTACCCACATCTTCTGAGGCAATCGCTAATAAACGTCGTGCAACATAAAGAGGATCGCCGCCTGCAGTGATAATTCGTGCATACCAATAAAGTGCTGCATCTGCTGCGGAGCCTCGAATTGATTTATGTAAAGCAGAAATCAAATCATAAAAAAGATCGCCTTGTTTATCAAAACGCGCTTGTCGTTCACCTAATACTTCTTTCAACAAATTGCAGTCTAATTTCTTACCGTTTTCTGTGTCAGAAGCCATATCCACCATCAGTTCAAGACAATTTAAAGCCAGGCGCGCATCACCATTCACATATTCAGCTAATACCTGTAGTAAATTCTCTTCTAAAATTAACCGCTCTTTACCTAATCCTCGCTCAGGATCAGAAATGGCTTGTTGCAGAACTTGTTCGATTTCAGCCACTGTCAATGACTTAAGGAGATAAACTCTCGCACGAGAAAGCAATGCATTATTTAATTCAAAGGAAGGATTTTCCGTTGTAGCACCAATAAAAATAATCGTCCCATCTTCAATATGGGGTAAAAATGCATCTTGTTGGCTTTTGTTAAAGCGATGCACTTCATCCACAAATAAAATCGTTTGGCGATCTGCTAGTCGATTTTGTTTCGCGCGCTCAATCGATTCTCGAATTTCTTTCACGCCACTTGTCACCGCTGAAATTCGTTCAACTTCTGCATTAATACGATGAGCAATAATTTCCGCCAGCGTTGTTTTACCTGTACCCGGTGGTCCCCACAGAATCATAGAATGAACATGCCCTGCTTGAATTGCTTTACGAAGCGGTTTTCCTTCCCCAATTAAGTGCGTCTGACCATAATATTGATCCAAATTAGTTGGTCGCATACGGGCAGCTAAAGGGCGAAAGTCATTTTCAGCAAAATCAAAATTAAGATTAGACATATTCTTTCCTTAATAAGCAAAAGGTGTGAAGATTATCATTCACACCTTATGGATTATTTTTTACCTTTGCGTTGGTCATCCAATTCCACGCCTTTCGGTACGCTAAACTGGAATAAACTATCAGCTAGTGTTTGATTCGTAATGTTACGCAACACATAAAGATTGGTTTGACCATCTTTTTCTGTGGTGCTGAAATTTTTTAACACACCATTTGTATCTACGCGAATATCAAATTGTTTAATATTGCTATTTTTCGCCTTTGGTTTTAACACAAAAGTATCCGCATTCTGCGTCACTGAATACTGATTCCAGTGGCTTTTATCGTTACTGGTTAAAAGCACGAAAGGTGTATTATTTACCGCATCCTTCACCCATTGAGCAGTGACTTGTTGCACAAATGGATCGTAATACCAAAGGGTTTTACCATCTGCAATAATTTGTGTTTCTTGCGGTGATTTGGTATCCATACGGAAAAGATTTGGACGTTTAATTTGAAGTTTTCCACTTCCTTGTTGAACGTTTTTTCCACCAACAGACGTCACGGTTTGAGAGAAATCAGCACTTAATACCGTCACTTGATTTAAGCGATTTTGCAGCTCATCTGCAGCATCGGCAAAAGCAAAGTTACTAGCACTTAGTAGCGCAGTAAGTGCGGTCATTTTTAATAATGTTTTTTTCATTCTACTTTCCTTTTTGTAAAGTGAAGCTTAAGAGAATTAATATTCAGAACGTCGAGCTAAAATTTCTCGTTTTCCATTTTTCATTGGGCCTAAAATACCTTGTTCTTCAAGCTGATCCATAATTCGAGCCGCTCGGTTAAACCCAACACTAAATTTACGTTGAACATAAGAAGTCGATGTATTGCCTGTACTTAAGACAAACTCAACGACTTCATCAAATAATGCATCAAGATCGCCACTGCTTGCCGTTGATTTTTCACCAGAGTCTTCATCGTCCGCACCGTCTAAAATGCCATCAATATAATTTGGTTTACCACGTGCACGCCAATCATCTGCTACACGCGCCACCTCATCATCACTCATAAAGGCACCATGTACACGAACAAGATCCGAAGAACCTTGACCTGAATATAACATGTCTCCTCGGCCCAATAAGGCTTCCGCACCGCCTTGATCCAGAATCGTTCTAGAGTCAATTTTACTTGCCACCGTAAAGGCGATACGGCTCGGAATATTGGCCTTAATCAAACCAGTAATCACATCTACCGAAGGGCGTTGTGTTGCTAAAATCAAGTGAATACCAATCGCACGGGCTTTTTGTGCTAAGCGAGCAATTAACTCTTCAATTTGTTTGCCTGCAACCATCATTAAGTCAGCAAACTCATCAACAATCACGACAATATAACTCAATTTTTCTAATGGAGGCGGCATCTTATCCATTGTATCGCCCGGTTTCCAAATTGGGTTTGGAATTGGCATATTGAGTTTTTCATATTCTTCAATTTTTTCGTTATACCCTTCAATGTTACGCACACGTAAGGCTGACAATAATTGATAACGACGTTCCATTTCATCTACGCACCAACGCAATGCATTCGCCGCTTTTTTCATATCCGTCACCACAGGGGTAAGCAAGTGCGGGATATCGTTATAAATAGAAAGCTCAACCACTTTCGGGTCAATCATAATAAATTTCACTTC
>CAKQTN010000076.1:0-5751 GCA_934276625.1 uncultured Haemophilus sp. | reverse complement strand
ATTGAACTTGCCGCCATTGGACGTTCAGGACGAATATCATTTTTGATCGCGATATCATAGATGATTGGTAACATGGTATAAACCACGTGACCTGTACCACATAAAATGGTTAAGAAACAGGTTACAAACGGAGCCAAAATACTGACATATTTCGGGTTACGACGAAGCATTTTCTCCGCAATTTGTAACATGACATCTAAACCGCCACTGGCTTGTAATGTTGCCGATGTCACCACCACCGCAAGGATGGTTAACATAACATCGATAGCTGGCTTACCTGGTTCAATACCGAAGCCGAAAACAAGAACAATTAAGCCTACCCCACCGAGCATACCCAGTGCGATACCACCTTTTTTTGCCCCGTAAAATAAACAGATAAGAACAATAGCAAGCTGAATCGCAAACTGGCTACCTTCACCTAGGTTCATTAGAAAATCCATAAGATACTCCGAATCATTTTATGGTTAATTAGAAAAAAATTTTGATCGAATACTAGCATCAAAATTAACTCATAATAAGTACTTTTAAGGTAAATCTTGTTTTAAATCAAAAAATAAAGGGACTAAATAATAAAAGCAAATCTGAGAAAGATTAAAAAAGGAAAGTGCGGTCAGAAATTTAAAAGATTTAGATATATTTTATTTAAAGATAAAGAATTTAGAAAAGAAATTTAAAGAAAAAAATTAGGCGACCTAAAAGATCGCCCAACTTAAAAATTACTGATTGTTTTGAACGTAGTCAATCGCAGATTGAACAGTTGTGATTTTTTCAGCTTCTTCATCAGGAATTTCGATATCGAATTCTTCTTCTAAAGCCATTACTAATTCAACTGTATCTAAAGAATCCGCACCTAAATCTTCAACGAAAGAAGCTTCTGGTTTTACGTCTTCTTCTTTAACACCTAATTGTTCAACGATGATTTTTTTCACGCGTTCTTCAATACTCATTTGTTTTTCCTATTGTTGTTTTAACTCATTTAAGAGCGGTTAGTGTATGCATTTTTGATAAAGTTGCAACTATTTCTTAGGTGGTCGCACCACAAAAAAACAGGCAATGTAAAAACACATACAGAGAAAAAGTTACATTGCGATTGGGATTTTATCATTAACTAAACTGCTTTGCTATATTTTATAGACAAAATCCCAGATATATATCCCCTAAAGGGTTAGCTCATATATAAGCCGCCATTCACATGTAATGTGGTACCGGTAATATAAGCCGCATCGTCAGAAGCTAAAAACGCTACCGCTTTTGCGATATCTTTTGGTTCACCTAAACGGCCTGCCGGTACATTACCAAGAATACCTGCTTTTTGTTCTTCAGTAAGCACTTCAGTCATATCTGTTGCGATAAAGCCGGGTGCTACAACGTTTACGGTAATGCCACGTGATGCCACTTCTTTCGCTAAACCTTTAGAGAAACCAATCAAGCCTGCTTTTGCTGCACAATAGTTAGATTGACCTGGGTTACCCATTGAACCCACCACTGAACCGATAGTAATGATACGACCAAAACGTTTTTTCATCATGGAGCGTAACATTGCTTTAGAAAGATGGAATACAGAAGTTAAGTTAGTTTGCATAATATCGAACCATTCTTCATCTTTCATACGCATTAATAAGTTATCGCGTGTGATACCTGCGTTATTCACAAGAATATCAATATCACCAAATTGCTCTTTAATTTGTTCTAATACGGCATCAATACTTTCTTTGTCTGCCACATTTAATACTAAACCTTTACCTTTATCACCAAGGTAAGCAGAAATGGTATCAGCACCTTTTTCAGAGGTTGCGGTACCAATTACAAATGCACCTTTTGATGCTAATTCTTCTGCAATTGCGCGCCCAATACCACGTGTTGCACCTGTTACTAATGCGATTTTATTTTGCATTTTAAATCCCCTTTTATGCTAATAATGCTTCAACAGCATCTAATGATGCCACATCGTTTACTGATGTTGCTTGTAATTCTGCCACGATACGTTTTGTTAAACCGTTTAATACTTTACCTGGGCCGATTTCAACTAAAACCTCTACGCCATCTTGTGCCATTTTCTCAACAGTTTCAGTCCAACGAACTGGGCTATATAATTGACGGATAAGTGCGGTACGAATTTCTGCACTTTCTGTTTCCGCTTTGACATCTACGTTGTTTAATACTGGTGTTGCTGGCGCATTAAGCGTAATACCTTCAAGTGTTACAGCTAATTGATCCGCAGCTGGTTTCATTAATGCGCAATGTGAAGGAACACTTACCGCTAATGGTAAAGCACGTTTTGCGCCCGCTTCTTTACATAATGCAGCTGCACGTTCTACTGCCTCTTTCGCTCCAGCAATGACTACTTGACCAGGTGAGTTAAAGTTTACCGCAGATACCACTTCACCTTGCTCGGCTTGTTTACATGCATTGATAATCGCTTCATTATCTAAGCCAATAATCGCATACATTGCACCAGTACCTTCTGGTACTGCTTGTTGCATTAATTTACCGCGTAATTCCACTAATTTAATCGCATCTTTAAAATCAATGACACCTGCACAAACTAATGCTGAATATTCGCCTAAACTGTGACCAGCCATCACACTTGGTTGTAATTGTGGGTATTTTTCTTGCCATACACGGAAGATCGCAACGGATGCCGCTAATAATGCCGGCTGAGTTTGCCAAGTTTTATTTAATTCTTCTGCTGGACCTTGTTGAACCAAGTTCCATAAATCATAGCCAAGCGCTTCAGATGCTTGTTTAAAAGTTTCGGTGACTACCGGATATTCGTTAGCAAGATCAGCTAACATGCCAACAGCTTGAGAACCTTGTCCTGGAAAAACCATTGCGAATTTTTTCATGTTTTCTTCCTATTTCTTCATCGTTTAAATGTTGAAAGTGCGGTCAAATTTAACCGCACTTTTAAAATTCTGTCGAGATTCTAACAAATTAATTAGAATCGCACCAATGCTGAACCCCAAGTCCAACCACCGCCAAAAGCTTCGAGTAAAAGCAATTGACCGCGTTGAATTCGACCATCACGCACCGCCTCATCTAAAGCTGTTGGTACAGTCGCCGCACTGGTATTGGCTGTACGATCAAGCGTTACCACGACTTGCGACATATCCATCTCTAATTTTTTTGCTGTCGCCGTGATAATACGTAAATTTGCTTGATGCGGCACAAGCCAGTCGATATCTGTTTTTTGGAGATTATTAGCAGAAAGGGTTTCTTCCACCACATTAGAAAGCTCGCGCACCGCTAATTTAAAGGTTTCATTACCTTGCATTTCAATATAGCCAGATTTCTCCACGCCACGCTCAGCTTGTGGAAGCAGTAATGCCGCATTGTTATCTGGCGATGCATGTAAATGCGTTGAAATAATGCCTTCTTGCTCTGATGCTTCTAAGATCACAGCACCCGCACCATCACCAAACAGCACAACAGTGCTACGATCGGTTTCATCTAATTTACGCGAGTTAAGATCTGCACCAATTACAAGGGCTTTTTTCACGCTACCTGAACGAATAAATTTATCCGCTACGCCTAAAGCATAAACAAAACCGGTACAAGCCGCTGCTAAATCAAAAGAAATCGCGTCTTCGATGCCTAATAAACCTTGAACTTGGCAAGCTGAACTTGGATAAGCGTGAGAACCACTGGTTGTTGCAACGATGATCAACTCAATTTCTTGAGGATCAAGATTGGCCATTTCAAGTGCTTTTTTGGCTGCTTCATATCCCATTGTTGCAACGGTTTCATCTGCTGCAGCAATACGACGTTCACGAATACCTGAACGTGTCACGATCCATTCATCTGAAGTATCAACCATTTTTTCCAAATCCGCATTGGTACGAATATGGCTCGGCAAATAGCTACCGGTGGATAAAATTCTACTATTCATAATATCAAAACTTATTAATTAATAACGTTGTAAACCCGCCAAGATTTTTTGTGGAATTTGCAAACGCGCTTGCAAAGCTGCATCCGCAATTGCACGAGCAAATGCATCCACATTTGCACTGCCATGGCTTTTCACCACAACAGCCGTTAATCCGAGTAAAGACGCCCCATTATATTCATCAGGGTTAATGCGTTTCAAGCGATGATAAGCATCTTTAAAGAAAAAACGCAGAATAAATTTGGCAAGCGATTTAAAAATAGGCTGTTTTTCTTTTCCTTTCAGAAGAGATAACAGATTTTTAGCCGCCCCTTCAAGGGTTTTTAATGCAATATTTCCCGAAAACCCATCACTCACGATCACATCAGCCTCGCCATTTAATAAAAAGTTACCTTCAATAAAGCCGGTATAATTAAGTGCGGTCGATTTTTCTAATAAATTCGCAGCTTCACGAATGGATTGATGCCCTTTAATTTCTTCCACACCAATATTGAGTAAGGCAATACGTGGATAAACTAAGTTCAATCGGTTTTCGGCAAAGATCGAGCCCATGATGGCAAATTCATAAAGATTTTGAGCAGAACATTCTACGTTTGCGCCTAAATCTAACATCACGGTTTTATCACCCGTCATCGACGGTAATAAGGATACCAACGCTGGGCGTTGAATCCCCTCTAAAGGATGTAAGAGAACCTTTGACAATCCCATTAATGCACCCGTATTTCCTGCGCTGATACAACCTTGCGCCTCACCTTTCTGAACCATTTCAATAGCTAAACGCATCGACGTACCTTTGCTATGACGCAATGCATGAGAAATACCTTGATTGTTATCAATAGTCTTTGTGCAATGATGAATTTGAATACGTTCTAAAAGGGAAGAAGGTGCATTTTCCAGTAAAGGGGAAATTTGTTGGCTATCGCCAAACAGCACTAAAGAGAGCATTGGATCTGCTTCCAACGCTGAAAGAGATGCGGGGATAGTAATACGGGGACCAATGTCCCCGCCCATCACATCTAACGCTAAGGTTAGACGGTTCAAGTGAATACCTTATAAGTAAAATTACTTATTGATCACTTTGCGACCACGGTAGTAACCGTCAGCAGTTACGTGGTGGCGTAAGTGAGTTTCACCGCTTGCTTTATCCACTGATACTGCAGCAGTAGTTAATGCATCGTGTGAACGACGCATATCACGACGTGAACGAGATTTTTTGTTTTGTTGAACAGCCATTGGCTATACTCCTAAATTTAATTTACTTTTGCTTTAAATTAGCTAATACAGCGAACGGGTTCGGTTTTTTTGCCAATTCTTCAGGCAATTCGCCAAAAACCTGTTCGTGCGCGGACACTTCACAGTGTTCAGATGAATGCATTGGGACAAGCGGTAGAGCTAAAATAAGTTCGTCTTCCACTGCACCAAGTAAATCTATTTCACCAAACTCATTAAATTCGATTGGCTCATAAATTTCCGGCAAGTCATCAGCCTGATCCCAATTAGCCACTGGACTATACATAAAATGACATTCCAATGTTTGTTTGAATGGCTCGCCACAACGTTGACACTCTAATTCAACATCAACTTGTACTTGCCCTTTCATCACCACTAATTTTTGTGGATCAATATAAAACGATAATGTTACCTGTGCATCGCTGAGCACTTTCCCCGTAGATTCAGCTAAACGCACTAACTGACTAGCGGTATAATAACCATCATAATCAATTCTTTGTTGAGCGTCTTTAACCGGATCAACGGTTAGGGGTAGTTTTACCTTTTGCATAGGGTGCGAATATTACCTGTTGTCAATAAAATAGTCAAAGGAAATTCGCACTAATTATGAGAAAAGTTCAATCGCTATCTAAACT
>CAKQTN010000075.1:0-5777 GCA_934276625.1 uncultured Haemophilus sp. | reverse complement strand
GTGAGTAGTCCATAATGTAATAATTTAGGCGAAAGACCTGCAACACGGGCATGGCTAGGGTCAAAGCAGTAGAGGAGAAAATCACGACGCTTTAAGCCTAGTAAAATAAAAATGATTAAGGCGATGATAGCCGTTTGAATCAGCTCTTGTCGGCTTACACCTAATACGTTACCGAATAAGATGTGTGTGAGATGTTGTGAAGTTTGGATTTTAGTGAACAGCACCAAACCAATGGCAAACATCCCCGAAAATACAATCCCCATTGCGGTATCTTCTTTGATACGGCTGTTCTCTTTTAAATAACCCACCCCTAAGGCACAGGCAATACCTGAGACAAAGGCACCAATCACTAATGGAATACCAGCTAAAAAAGCTAAAACAATACCTGGGAGGACGGCATGGGAAATAGCGTCTCCCATCAATGACCATCCTTTCAATACCAAATAGCAAGAGAGTAGCGCACAGATAACGGCAACCACTAATGCGGTGAGTAGCGCATTTTGCATAAAGTCAAACTGAAATGGCTCAGCGAAAATAGTGAATATTTCAGTCATGAACCACCGCCTTACGTCGTTTTTGACTCATTAATCCGTATTTTGGCGAGAATAGAAAAGCTAATAAAAATAACAAAGTTTGTAATGTTACGATGACACCACCTGTGGCTCCATCGAGATAATAGCTTAAATAGACACCGACAAAACCAGTGATTGCGCCTAATGCTACGGCAATTTTGATAAGAGTTTTGAACTTGTCAGTAAGTAAATAGGCGGTTGCGCCTGGTGTGATTACCATCGCAATCACTAAAATCGCCCCGACAGTTTGTAATGCCGCAACGACACAAGCACTCAAGAGTGTAAAAAAGAGAACTTTGTAAAACAGTGGTGAAAGTCCAACTGTAATTGCTTGCGTTTCATCAAAGAAAATCAGTAACAGATCCTTCCAAAAAATAAGCAATAAGACCAAGCAAATCAACATAATGATGGCTACTTGATAAATATCTTCATCGGCAATCCCGAGGATATTACCGAGAATAATATTTTGCACGTTTATTGAGGTTGGATTTAGAGAAATAATCAGCAATCCCAGGGCAAAAAAGGTACTGAAAATAAAGCCAATAACGGCATCTTCTTTGAGTTTTGAGATAGATTTGATCCATAAAATAGAAAGCGCGGCCAAAATTCCGGCAAAAAAAGCACCTAAAGCATAGGGGAGTGAAAAGGCATAAGCAATTGCCACACCAGGTACCACAGAGTGGGAGAGAGCATCGCCAATTAATGACCAGCCTTTCAGCATTAAATAGGCAGAAAGAAAGGCACAAATGCCGCCGACTGCAGTACTTATCCACATGGCTTTTTGCATATATTCATAGGAGAAAGGTTCCAGCAAATATTCAAGCATGACTTATTCCTTGTCAGACGGCGGCAGACGACAGGATTTTACAGCCGTTGCAGGCGGATCATTTTTGGTTTCACCATAGAAGACAACTGGGCGTTCATCATCCGTAAGCACGGTGACAGCACGTTTATCTTCATCATTATGCAGATCTTCACCCAATAATTTGATGTGTCGTAATACACCACCAAAGACTTTTTCCAAATTATGCTGATTGAATGTATCTTCCGTTTTACCGGCAGCAATCACAGTACGGTTAATCATCACCACTTGATCACAGAAGTCTGGTACAGAACCCAAGTTGTGGGTAGAAACTAAAATTAAATGGCCTTCAGCACGTAATTGGCGAAGGAGTTCCACAATGGCATTTTCAGTTTTAACATCCACACCTGTAAAAGGTTCATCAAGCAAGATAATTTTACTTTGTTGTGCTAATGCACGAGCCAAAAATACGCGTTTTTTTTGCCCACCAGAAAGCTCGCCGATTTGCCGTTCAGCTAAATGCTCGATGTTTACTCGTTGCATCGCTTCGAGCACTTTTTGTTTGTCTTCAGCTTTTGGAATGCGTAGGAAATTCATGTAGCCGTAGCGTCCCATCATGACAACATCATAAACGGAGACTGGAAATTGCCAATCGACTTCTTCCGCTTGCGGCACATAGGCAACCAAATTTTGTTTCAATGCTCGATTAATTGGCAAACCACAAAGCGCAATATTGCCTTGCTGTGGCTTGATTAAGCCCATGATGCTTTTGAATAGCGTTGATTTTCCGCTCCCATTTACGCCGACAAGAGCACAGATGGTTCCCCCTTGTAATGCAAAGGCAACATCATAAATTGCAGTGTGCCCGTTGTTGTAACGCACAGTTACATCATTAACGGAAATCGAAGCGGAAAGTGAAAGTGCGGTCATTATTTTTCAAATCCTTTGACTATGGTGGATACAGTGACATTCAGTAAGTCAATATAAGTTGGTACAGGACCGTCAGCGGCAGAAAGAGAATCGACATAAAGCACGCCGCCGTACTTAGCACCGCTTTCTTTCGCTACCTGTTGAGCAGGTTTGGCTGACACGGTACTTTCACTAAATACCACTGGAATGTGATTTTTTTTCACTAAATCGATAAGTTTACGCACTTGTTGAGGCGTACCTTGTTGTTCAGCGTTAATTGGCCATAAATAGCCTTCTTTGAGATCATAATCTTTTGCTAAATAACTAAAGGCGCCTTCACTGGTCACTAACCAACGTTGGTCGGCAGGAATTTTTGAGAGTTTTTCACGTAAAGGTTTATCGAGCTGTTTGATTTTTTCTGCATACGCTGCTGCATTTTTTTGATAAGTATCAGCATTTTGCGGATCGTATTTAACTAATGCATTTTTAATATTTTCGACATAAATCAACGCATTAGATGGCGACATCCAAGCGTGTGGGTTAGGTGCATCTTTATAAGGGCCTTCATAAATAGAAAGTGGCGTGATGCCTTCGGTTACCACAACAGCTGGTTTGTCTTTGATATTTTGGAAGAAACGCTCAAACCAACGCTCTAAATTTAATCCGTTCCATAAAATTAAATCAGCAGATTGAGCTTTTACAATATCTTTAGGGGTCGGTTCATACTCGTGAATTTCTGCACCAGGTTTGGTGATAGATTCCACCGTCGCGGCATCGCCCGCAACATTTTGTGCGATATCCTGAATAACCGTAAATGTGGTCACCACTTTAAATTTCGCTTCGGCTTGTAAAGTAGCTAAACCTAGAGCGATAACAGATAGGCTTTTAAATAAATGCTTCATGAGATCTCCTTAAAAATAATGATTAATTAGCATTCTGCAGAATAATATCATTTTTTATAAGACTTTTAAATGAAAATAATTATCAAATCGATAGGTAATTAAAATTAAAAAGCGGAAAATTTTGTGCAAAATGACCGCTCTTTTTTGAAATGATTAACCACCAACTTGTTGGATTAGGCGATCCATACCCGCTTCATCATAGCCTTCTTCATATTGGGCTTCATCAACGGTAAAGTTGTGCATGCTACGCCCTGCGATACAACCGTATTGTTCCAATTTTCCTTTAGTAAAGTTAGTACGAAACGCAGATGAATGGTTATTTAAACTGATCACCCCAATGGTCGCGCGATTACATGGATTTTTATTCACAAAGACTAAATTATAGCCAGATTCGCGAATATAACCGGTTTTATTAATTGCCGCATCAAACACTTCTTCACGCACTAATTTATTGGTGTTTTTAACAAAAACGCTACGTCCGCCAGCTTGAATGAAAGCGCTTGGCATATTCGATAGGTTTTTGATTTGTGCTTTGTTAAGAGAGTATTTAGCCAGTTTTACGAGATCCATCACACTTGAAATGTTGCTGTCAGATAAACCTGAGCTATCTGAAAAGCGGGTAGAGCGCATACCTAATTCTCTCGCTTTCTCATTCATTTTTTGGATAAATTGCAAACGGCTCATGCCTGCAGAGCGAGAAAGGGCGTGAGCAGCATAGTTGTCAGAATGGACAAGCATCGCTTTTAATAATTCATTACAAGAAATCGGCGTGTATTTTGGTAATTTTGTATGTGTGCCTTTAATGTAATCGTAATCGTCGTCAGTAATTGATGCAGTACAATTTGCGTTTCGATTATTTTCAAGAAACACATTTGCAGTCATTAACTTGGTGACGGAAGCGATAGGTTGAACATGATTCGGTGAGCTACTTTCGAGCACGCGATCATGGGTGAAATCATACACGACATAAGATTGTGCCGTTGCCATTGCTGGCACTAAACACAATACAGAAAGCACTTTTTTTAACATATCTTTTAATATAGCCAACTTAGAGAATAAAACAAAGCTTGTATTCTATCAGTTTTTGTAAGGGTTTGGGATGTGTGAAAGAGAAAAAATTTAAAGTTTTTTAACCGCACTTTTTTCTTTTGTTTTTTTTGATTTTTGCGATAGCGATCGCAAAGAAGTGCGGTCAAAATTTTCTTTGTTTTTCAAATCTGCTAGCTTATCCGTCGGTAAATCTGTAAAATCTCGGCTCATTTTTAATATGCGAATTTTTTGTTGCTCAATTCTGAGTAACATCATCGCCGTAATGTGTAATAACGAGGCTTTATGTTAGAACAACCCCTTTCATCCGAAACGAATACCAAAAAGATTAACTTAATGGATTTAACGCGTCAGCAGATGCGTGAGTTTTTTGCTGAATTAGGCGAGAAACCATTTCGTGCGGATCAATTAGTGAAATGGATTTATCATTTTGGCGAAGATAACTTCGACAATATGACCAATATTAATAAAAAATTACGAGAAAAATTAAAAGCGGTCGCTGAAATTAAAGCGCCAGAAGTGGCGGTTGAGCAACGCTCTGCGGATGGCACCATTAAATGGGCGATGCAGGTAGGTGAACAGCAAGTTGAAACGGTCTATATTCCTGAGGCAGATCGCGCAACACTTTGTGTTTCTTCTCAAGTAGGCTGTGCCTTAGCTTGTACCTTTTGTTCGACAGCACAGCAAGGCTTTAACCGTAATTTAACGGTGTCTGAAATTATTGGGCAGGTTTGGCGTGCATCAAAAATTATCGGTAATTTTGGTGTGACGGGTGTTCGTCCTATTACCAATGTGGTAATGATGGGTATGGGTGAACCATTGTTAAATGTAGCCAATGTTGTACCCGCGATGGAAATTATGCTCGATGATTTCGCGTATGGATTATCTAAACGACGCGTGACGTTATCCACTTCAGGAGTCGTGCCTGCACTCGATATGTTACGTGATAAGATTGATGTAGCATTAGCGATCTCGCTTCACGCACCGAACGATGAATTGCGTGATGAAATTATGCCGATCAATAAAAAATATAACATCAAAATGTTGATGGATTCGGTGCACAGATACTTAGAGGTATCGAATGCTAACCATGGTAAAGTGACTATTGAATATGTGTTATTAGATCATGTGAATGATGGCACAGAGCATGCGCATCAATTAGCTCAAGTGTTAAAAAATACCCCGTGTAAAATTAACTTGATCCCATGGAATCCGTTCCCAGAAGCGCCTTATGGTAAAAGCTCAAATAGCCGTGTCGATCGTTTCCAAAAAACATTAATGGAATACGGTTTTACGGTAATTGTGCGCAAAACTCGTGGTGATGATATTGATGCCGCTTGTGGTCAGCTGGCGGGGGATGTGATCGACCGAACCAAACGTACAGCAATGAAACGTAAGTTTGGTGAAGGTATTGACGTAAAAGCTGTTAACTAAGCTAAATATAGCAATACTTGTAAAGGGAAAATGGCCTAGAGAAGAGTGATAAGATAGAGGAGTGATAAGATGAAATTAATCCCAATTAACATTCTAAGTGCGGTCATTTTT
>CAKQTN010000074.1:0-5784 GCA_934276625.1 uncultured Haemophilus sp. | reverse complement strand
AATTATTTATATTCAACCACGATATCGCTTTCGCTGACGGTATCACCATAAACTGGCAATAAGGTTTTTTCGTAAGCTTGTTTTAAACGCCCATCTTTGCCTAGAGTTTGGATTTCGTTATTTAACCAATTTAACAATTCAGGTGCATCTTTGCGAACAGCTGGTGCAATAACATCTTGATCACCAAAGTTTTTTACGCCTACGGTATAACCTGGATTTTGTTTTGCCCAAGCGAATAAGAAGGTATTGTCATTAGATAATGCATCACCACGACCATCACGTAAGGCTTCAAAGGTTTCTGTATTTTGTTCGAATTTTAATAACTTCACATCAGGATAGTTTTTGGTGAAGAAAATATCGGCCGTGGTGCCTTTATCTACAATTAAAGTTTTGCCTTTTAATTGTTCAAGATCAGTAATGACTGAGCCATCTTTTGAAACGACACCGAGTGCCACTTTCATATATGGATTAGCAAAATCGACCACTTCTTTACGTGCTGGTGTCACAGTGAAGTTTGCTAAGATAATATCAACTTTCTTAGAAAGTAAGTATTCAGCACGGTTTGCGGCATCCACTAAAACAAATTCCACTTTGTTTTCGTCGCCTAATAAGTCTTTACCGATCGCTTTACCTATTTCGACATCAAAGCCTTGGCTTTTGCCTTGTGCATCCACATAACCAAATGGTGGTTTATCGCTAAATACACCGATGCGTACTTTGCCATCTTTTTGTATTTGCTCAAGGCTTGAAACCGTTTTTGCCCCGTCTTTAGCTGGTTCTTTGTCATTACACGCGGTTAAGCCAAATGCTAAGGTGGCAGTGGCTAAAAGTGCGGTCAATGTTTTAAATGTTTTCTTCATAGTTTGTCCCTCTCGGTTCATAATTTAAGATATTTAAGAATGTTTTCGCACGATCCGTGGTTGGATTCGTGAAGAAATCTTCCGGTTTTGCTTGTTCAATAATTTGCCCTTTATCCATAAACACGATGCGATTAGCCACTTGACGGGCAAAATTCATTTCATGGGTAACGATAAGCATCGTCATGCCATCTTTGGCAAGGCCTAAGATCACATCAAGTACTTCACGTACCATTTCTGGGTCAAGGGCAGCAGTGACTTCATCAAACAGAATAATTTCAGGGTTCATGCAAAGTGAACGAACAATGGCAATTCGCTGCTTTTGTCCACCGGATAATTCACGTGGATAGGCATTTTTTCGGTCATATAAACCTACGCGTTTAAGTAACTCATCGGCTTGTTTTTCAGCTTCAGCACGATCGCGTTTTTGTACTTTTAAAGGGCCGAGTAAAATATTGTCAATCACTGATAAATGAGCGAAGAGTTCATAACTTTGGAATACCATCCCAATGCGTTGACGCGCTTTGACCCAAGGAATGTCTTTGCCTAATTCGCCTGCATTTTGCAGCAAAATATGACCGCGCTTTATTTCCTCTAGCCCATTTAGGCAGCGTAAAAAAGTACTTTTACCACAACCCGATGGACCTAAAATAACGACAACTTCGCCTTTCTCTATAGAAAGATTGATGCCTTTGAGTGCTTCTACATCACCGTAATTTTTGACGAGGTTTTTAATTTCTAATAACGCCATGTGTTTTCCTAATAAAAATTAACTTTCCCAACGGGTTTCTAAATAACGGGAAAATAAGGATAGTGGGTAACAAATCACAAAATATAAACCGAAAATGACACCGTAAATCCAAAGCGCTGCCGATTGATTACTAAATAATGAATGTTCGATAATTTGTTGGCCGACTTTAATTACTTCAACTACACCGATTAACATTGCCAAGGAACTGGTTTTTACCATGCGAGTAAAGAGGTTAATGGCACTTGGTGTCACACGTTTTAAACTTTGCGGAAGTAAAATATACACAAAGGTTTGAAACGGCGTTAAACCTAAAGCGTAGGCTGATTCCACTTGATGTTTTTCAATGGAAGTTAAGGCGCCACGCACTAAATCGCCCATTTCTGCCGTTCCCCAGAAAATAAACACCAAAATACACACAGAGACGCCATCTAAGTGAATATCAAACCATTTTGCTAAACCGAAATACGCGAGAAAAAGTAACGCTAATAATGGAATGATGCGCACAAATTCTAAATAAAAGCGGCAGATGGCTTTGATAATGGGATTTCTGCTTGTCATGATTACGCCAAAAATGACACCTAAAATACAGGCGAAGAAGACAGAAACGAATGCAATTTCAGCCGTTACCCATAAACCATTAAGCAAGCGTTCGATGTTGTTGCCTTGGAATAATAACTCAAGCCCCATATTTTGCTCTCCGAGTACGGCGTTCTAAATAACTGATGAACAGAGACATCGGTAATAGAATGATCAAATAAAACACCACTAATAAAAATAAGGCTTCATTAGTTTTGTAATCGAGCCCGATGACTTCTTTTGCGACAAACATGAGTTCCGCAACTGCGACAGCACTGATCACAGAGGTTTCTTTCATTAAGAACAAGCAATTTGCCCCGATTGCAGGTGTTGCAATCGCAAAGGCTTGTGGAAAAATAACATAGCGAAAAGTTTGAAAAGGGGTTAGACCGATACTTAAGGCTGACTCAATTTGTCCTTTTGATACGGCTTCCAGACCTCCGCGAATGGCTTCTGCCATATAGCTTCCACCTAAAAAAGCCAGGCCGATAATGCCACAAGTAAACCCATCTAATTTCAGGCCAATTTTAGAAAGACCAAAATAGAGAAAAAACACTTGAATTAATAAAGGCGTATTACGAGAAAGCTCGATATAGCCTTTTACTAGCCAAGTTAATGATTTGATTTTGTAGGTGGTAATTACAGCACAAATCACACCAATCACCAGCGACAATAAAATGCCCCAAAAGGCAAGATGAAGCGTCATCAGCGTGGCGTGGATAAAACGTGGCGTGACACTTAAAATATAATCCCAATTCATTTTTTATAATTTAATCGTTTGCTTGACGATATAGTAAAAAATTTTGAAACGACGAGAAAAGAATGGAAATGCATTATTTATAATGAAATGTAATAAGAGATGTGTTTTAAATGAGCTTAGTGAGGGTGACATAATAAAAAACGGGGCTTTATTTAGCCCCGTCGTTGTTTATTTTAATCACGTTTTGCGATAAGTGCGGTTGGTTCTTCGTCTGTTTTTGCTTCAGTTTGTGTTTCAGCGGGTTTGTCCTGAATAGACATGGCTGATTTTAAACTATCCTGACGAATTTTTTCAGCTGCTTCTTTGTCACCAGCTTGTTCAAACACATAAGACGCCATCATAACATCATTTGGTTGAAGCTGAGTTGGGCAAGCAGTCACTTCTTTAAATGCTTCTGCTGCTTTAGCGAAGTCATTATTACGCACATAAAGGTAGCCTAATGCACGATTGAGACAACAACGTTGGCTTTCATCGGCACGTTTTGCACGTTTTTCCACTAGCTTGAGTAGCTTGCTGTTATCTTCTGCTTGTAAACGAGTAATTTGTGTGCAAAGTTCAGGACTAATTGGTGTGTTATCACCCAATTTCTTCATGATTTCAAGCGTGAATTCATAAGCTGACTCGTGGTCGTTGCAATCAATTAAACGTTGAATTAAAGCTGTTTTTAACTCTAAATCATTGCGACGACGGCGTGGCTGAGCTTCCCACCATGCGAGCAAGCCTTCAACGCCTTCTTCATTCATTTTCTCATCTAACAAGCCATTTTCAGTTTCTTGTTGAAGCGCTTTAAATTCTTCTGCTGAGAATAAACCAGAACCTTCGATTAAATCTAAGATGCCATCAAGTGCTTGATAAGCTTTGGAACGGCTATAAATTTCAGCAGCAAGTTTTAATACTTCTTTGTTGCGATCTGACATTTCAAGCAAACTATCAACGGAACTACGCGCTGCTGGTAATTTATTTTGTTGTAATAAAATACGGGTGCGAGCAATTTCGACCAATAGATTATCTGAACCTGCAAGCTCTGTCGCTTCAATTAAATAACGGTTTGCACTGAATTCATCACCGCGTTGCTGTGCAGCTTCAGCGGCTTTAATCAGATTTAATACTGGCTCTGCAGAATGTTTCGCATTTTTACCAATCAGTTTTTCTGCCTTGGCATAATCGCCTTCATTCATTTTCATCAAGCCTTCAAGGGTTTGACGTTGTGCTTTCACACGTTTACGGCGAGAAAACCAGTTATAGGTATTGCTACTTAAACGGAAGAAACGGGTAACAATCCACTCTAATGTATAAATCACTGCAAGTGCGACCACAAAGAGAATGACTAATGTGGTAAGTGACATTTCATACATGGTGTTTGCCGTTTCAACTCTGACATAACCTTGCTGACCGGAGAGGTAAGGTCCTGCAATCAATCCGGCAAGTAAGGCGATCATTAAAAAGAGAACTCTAAACATTATCTATCCTTATTGTTGGGGTTCAGTTGCCGGTTCTGCAGCTGGTGCTTCAGCGGGTTTTTCTTCCGCTTTTGGCTCTTCCGCTTTCGCTTCAGGTGCTGGTTTTACTTCTTCTTTTCTTGGTGAATTATCCACTGCTTTTTCTGCTTCGATTTCCACTTTCTGCACATCTAAAGGTGTACGGTTTAAGTATTTATCAAGCATGTTTAAACTTTGTAATTGGCTTGGCACATCCACATAGATGGACAATTCAGATAATTCATCCACTGATTTTAAGAAACTTTGAGTTACTTCAGCATTGGTATCAAAATAGCTACGAATCCAAGATGCAACGGCTTCTAAAGATTGTTTATAAAGCTCGTTTTGTTGACGAGGCACTGCCATAATCGCTAATTGTAAGCGTAAACGAATGTTTTCACGCAAGTAGATATCTTGGTTTGGTGCTAATAATTCTTTGCGATCTGCACCATGTTTCGGTGAAATACGGATAAAGTGATTCAAGAAGGAAGTCGCACTTTTTTCTGCATTTTCTGCCCAGTCAGACAGGGAATCAGATAATTTTGTTGCATTTTGATCATCACCGAAATTCACATCTAACACAGGTAACTCATCAACCGTATTGGCTAATTGCGATAATTTTTGCATGACCGCATTTTGATCCACGCCAGTTACGGAGAGAAGTTGTTTCAGATCTTGATTAATGGCACTACGAATAGCTGCTGATTGTGAGTTATTCACTTTAGCAAGAGTTTCATCAGCGAGTTTTAAGAGTGAAACAGCTGTATCCACGTCATTATCTAACACTAATTTACGTAATGCATTGTTGAGTAAGAAATCGGCTTCTGAGAATAACCAATCAGTAGGTTGTTGAGCATTAGCTTGCGCACTCACTTTATTAATTTGTGATTGTAAGCCAACTAACTCATGTGATTTAGCATTGATTAGTTCTTCTACTTGTGCAATTTTGTCTTGTGTTGCTTTATTCGCAGATTCTAATTGAGCAAGTTGTGTGGTATCAAATTTTACGTCTTGAGCAGGTGCTGAAACCGCCGTTTTATTATTGATTTGAGCTTCAAGTGCGGTCAATTTTTGTTGGAATTCATCCACTTGTTGTTGACCAAAATAATAACCGGCACCACCCACGCCAAGTGCAATGAGAATAGCCAATAAACTTAATCCAGTACCACTTTTCTTCACAACGGTTTGTGTACGTGGCGCAACAGGCTCGCGATCTTCAGTTTGAATTTCCACCGCATCTGTTGCTTGGATTTCATCTGTCGTTTCAGGGGTTAATTTCTCTTTCGCCATATCTTTTCCTTAGTGAGAAAGGGGAGTTACTTCATTAAGTAAGGTATTAAGTAAACTTTGATTGTCCGCACC
>CAKQTN010000073.1:0-5835 GCA_934276625.1 uncultured Haemophilus sp. | reverse complement strand
CCCTGTTATCATCATTACCTTTATCTTAGCAATCTTAGTACGCAAAATAGCTAAATAAAGATTGGATTTTAACTATAAAAAGGCGGGCATTGTTCCCGCCCTTTTATTTACATCAATGTAAAAAAGGCTTTTCCCTTCAAAAGAGAAAAGCCTATGTGCTTAAATTTCTAATAATAAACGAGTTGGATCTTCCAATAAGTCTTTAATCGCCACTAAGAAGCCTACTGATTCACGACCATCAATTAAACGGTGATCATAAGATAAGGCTAAATACATCATCGGGCGAATCACCACTTGGCCATCTACCGCAACCGGACGCTCTTTGATGGCATGCATGCCTAAAATTGCACTTTGCGGTGGGTTGATAATTGGTGTAGACATTAAAGAACCAAATACGCCGCCATTAGTAATGGTGAAGTTACCACCAGTTAAATCTTCAACCGTTAATTTACCATCACGGCCCTTTTCTGCGAGTGATTTAATTTGTTTCTCAATATCCGCCATACTGAGTTTGTCGCAGTTACGTAATACTGGTGTCACTAAACCACGTGGCGTTGAAACAGCAATGCTAATATCAAAATAGTTGTGATACACAATATCATCACCGTCAATTGAAGCGTTCACCTCAGGGTAACGTTTTAATGCTTCAACGACTGCTTTAATGTAGAAAGACATAAAGCCTAAACGTACACCATGTTGTTTTTCAAATTTCTCGCCGTATGTTTTACGTAATTTCATAATCGGCTGCATATCCACTTCATTGAATGTGGTGAGCATTGCTGTGGTATTTTTTGCTTCCAATAAACGTTCCGCAATACGTTTACGTAAACGGGTCATTGGTACACGTTTTTCTGAACGCGAGCTGTATGCCACGGTGCTAATGGTATTCTGCTCTGTCGCCACATCTTGTTTTGCTTTTTGAGCATCACGTTTTGCCACTTCACGTGCAATATCTTCACGGGTAATACGACCGCCCACGCCTGAGCCTTGAATTTTCTCAGCATCTAAATCGTGTTCAGCTAATAAACGACGAATAGCCGGGCCTTGATCTGCTGAATTATTATGGCTATTTTCAATGGCTGCTCTTTGGCGATCAGCTGGTGTTGGTTCATTATCTTTCACTGTTTCAGTTGAAATATCGCCCGCTTGTTGGGTTGAAAGCTTACCTAAAAGCTGTTTACTTACTACCGTTGCACCTTCTTCTTGAAGAATTTCAGCCACTACGCCATCACTTAATGCAGGCACTTCAAGTACCACTTTATCTGTTTCGATTTCCACTAATACTTCGTCACGTTTTACCGTCTCACCGACTTTTTTATGCCATGTTGCAACAGTTGCATCCGCAACGGATTCCGGTAAATCTGGAACAAGAATTTCGATTGTCATTTTATTTTCCTTTAAATTATTCTTTACTTTAAAAATTACTAAAATTTCGACCGCACTTTTACAGTGTCAGCGCGTCTTCTACCAATTGTTTTTGCTGTTTGGTGTGTAAAGACATATAACCTACCGCTGGGGAAGCTGAGGCTGGACGACCTGCGTATTTTAATTTCACATGCTCAGGGATTGAGCTGTCAAAGTTATGTTTACTGCAATACCAAGCCCCTTGGTTTAACGGCTCTTCTTGACACCATACAAAATCCGTCACATGAGCATAAGGCGCTAACGCTTTCTTCACATCTTCATGTGGATACGGATAAAGCTGTTCAATACGAATAATCGCCACATCTGTTTGGTTATTCGCACGGCGTTTTTCTAAGAGATCGTAATACACTTTACCTGAGCATAGAACCACACGTTTAACTTGTTTTGGATCGATATCATCAATTTCAGCAATTACGGTTTGGAATGTGCCATTTACTAATTCATCCATACTTGAGACGGCAAGTGGATGACGTAATAAAGATTTTGGTGAAATACCAATTAATGGACGACGCATTTTACGGATCGCTTGGCGACGTAACATGTGGTAAACCTGTGCTGGTGTAGATGGAATACACACTTGCATATTCTGCTCAGCACAAAGTTGTAAATAACGTTCTAAACGAGCGGATGAGTGTTCTGGACCTTGGCCTTCATAACCATGAGGTAATAACATCACCAAACCACACATTCTGCCCCATTTTTGTTCGCCAGAACTAATAAATTGGTCAATCACGATTTGTGCACCGTTTGCGAAGTCACCAAATTGTGCTTCCCAAATGGTTAATGTTTTTGGATCCGTTGTGGCATAACCATATTCAAAAGCCAATACGGCTTCTTCGGATAATACAGAATCCCATACTTCAAAACGCCCTTGGTTGGCATGTAAATGTGTTAATGGCACATAGCCTGTCCCGTCATTTTGGTTATGCACAACCGCATGGCGATGGAAGAACGTACCACGTCCCGAATCTTCACCAGATAAACGAACATTAGCACCTTCATCTAATAAGGTTGCGTATGCCATAGTCTCTGCCATACCCCAATCAAACAATTTCTCGCCTTTAGCCATTTCACGGCGATCTGCATAGATTTTTTCTACACGAGGATGTGCACGCAAGGTTTCTGGATATTCACTGACACGCTCCGCTAAAGTTTGGAAACGTTCTTGTGGGAATTTACTTTCGTAAGGGGATGTCCAGTCATAGTTGAGATATTGCAACCAATCCATTTGGGCCGTATCCATTTCTCGCCATTCTTTCACTACGCGATCGCCATTATCTAAGGCATCACGATAGAGATTCATCATTTCAATGGCTTCTTCTTCGGTAATCACCCCTTCAGCAATTAAACGATCTGCATAGACTTTACGTGGCGTTGGATGTTTTTTGATGATGCTATACATCATTGGTTGAGTAGCTAATGGTTCATCAGCCTCATTATGACCATGACGACGATAAGAAATCAGATCAATGAAAATATCGCGTTTGAATAAATTACGATATTCCACCGCCATTCTCGCGGCAAAAGCGACTGCTTCAGGATCATCACCATTCACATGAATAATCGGCGCCTGAATCATTTTTGCGATATCAGTACAATATTCTGTTGAGCGGGTGTCATTTGGGTTAGAGGTGGTAAAACCAATTTGATTATTGATCACAATTCGGATTGTTCCACCAACGGTATAACCACGCGCATTAGACATATTCAAGGTTTCTTGTACAACACCTTGTCCCGCTACCGCGGAATCCCCATGAACGGTAACCGCTAATACTTGATTACGTTCTGTATCATTCTTTTTCGTTTGACGAGAACGTACCGCACCAATCACTACTGGGCTAACAATTTCTAAGTGCGATGGGTTAAATGCAAGGGTTAAATGTACACGACGATCACCAACTGCGAAGTCAGAAGAGAAACCTTGGTGGTATTTCACGTCACCTGTACGCTCGCCTGAATGTTTACCTGCAAACTCATCGAAAAGATCTTCTGGTTTCTTACCGAGCACGTTTACTAACATGTTTAAACGACCACGGTGTGCCATACCAAACACCACATCTTTTACACCTTGTTTGCTCGCATGACGAATAATTTCTTTCATCAATGGAATAAAGGCATCACTTCCCTCTAAAGAGAAACGTTTTGCCCCTGGGAATTTTGCACCGAGATAACGTTCTAAGCCATCTGCAGCGGTCAACTCACTTAATAAGTTAATTTTTTCTTCTTTGGTAAAGAGCGGTTTATTTAATTGGCTTTCTAATTTACTTTGTAGCCAACTTTTTTGCTCCATATCCTGAACATGCATAAACTCAAGACCAATTGAGCCACAATAGGTCTCTTTCAGCATTTCAGCTAAATCACCTAATTTAATGTTATCGCGATGATAGACATAGTGATTAATATTGAAGGTTTCATTGAGATCCTGCTCGGTAAAACCATGATAACGGTAATCCAATTCAGGTACGGTGGAGACTTTCCAACGATAATAATTGATTGGGTCTAGTTTCGCTTCTAAATGACCACGGAAGCGATAAGCATTGATAAATTGGAGGACTTTGACTAATTTTGCACTGGCTTCTGGATCGATGACCGTCACAGCTTCTGTTGTATTTTCTCTCGCTAAGCGACGGAAATAATCACGGACTGGTGAATGTGGTTGCTCTACTGCGGTTGTTTTCGGCAATGCATCAAACGTAGCACGCCAGCTTTCATCGACTGAAGAAGGATCTTCTAAATAACGTTCGTATAACTCCTCAATATACGATTGATTAGAACCACCCAAAGCGGTTGAAGCCAACCATTCATCAAAGGCACTGTAATGCTGCATATCTACCCCTTGTATTACATGATGTTGTCCGCCCATTATACATAGGATAAAAAAAGAAATAATCCTTCAAATCACACTTTGTTACAATTTTGTGATCTACTTCAATAAAAAAACCGCACATAAAGTGCGGTCTGTTTTATCTATGTTTTCTTAGAAACTTAAGAATGGGGTAATTTTTTCAATTGTAGCTTCACCGATACCATCAATATTTGAAAGTTCAGCAGCACTTTTGATTTTGCCCACTTTGTTACGATAATCAATAATCGCTTGTGCTTTTTTCTCACCGATACCAGAAAGTTTTTGTAAGGTTTCTGCATCCGCTTTATTGATATTTACTTTTGCAGAAGAAGCCACTTTCTCTTTAGCTGACTCTTTTGTTGAAACCGCCTTTTCTTTTGCTTCTTTTACTTTATCTGCTGCTTTTGTTTTTGCGTCAGTTGCCTTCTCTTTTGCGCTATCTTTGACTGAATTTAATTTTTCAGTGGCTTTATCTTTAATTGACGGTTGATTATTCTCAGTTGCTTTTTCTTTTAGCGCTGACGCTTTCTCTTTTACCGCATCTTTTGCAGAAGTTGCTTTATCTTTCACTGCATCTTTCGCGGAAGTCGCTTTTTCTTTAGCTGCATTAACTTAATGCACTTGATTTCGTTGAACTCGCACTATCCGTCATTGATTTAAGCTTATCATTTGCCGCATTTTTCACGTCAGCTTTTGTACTTTCAACCATTGATTTTGAATTAGTTACGACTGATTCTTTTGTTGGTAATACAGATGTATTCGTTGCCAATACAGAACCAGATACGGCTAATGCAAGTGATGTTAATGTTAAAAGTGATTTTAAAGATTTCATAAAAACTCCTGTTTTGTTATTAATAGGTTCGACAAGCGAACCTGTATGCTAAGACTTATCTTAAGAAAATTAGTTCAAAACAAAAAACGCCCCTAATCAGGAGCGTCTTTAAATTTAATACTGACTAGTCATCGCTTGAGAAGATAGAAAGTAATCTTAATAAGCTAATGAACAAGTTGTAAATTGATACATAAATACTCACTGTTGCACGAATGTAGTTTGTTTCGCCACCGTGAATAATATTGCTGGTTTCATAAAGGATTGTCATTGTTGAGAACACCACAAACAATGCACTGATCCCTACCGCTAGTGCCGGAATTTGGAAGAAGAAGCTTGCCACAATCCCTAACAATAACACGATAAATAATGAGAAAATTGCGGTAGAAAGGAAAGACATATCTTTCTTCGTTGTAAGCACATAAGCTGAACAAGCAAAGAAGACGATTGCTGTACCTGCGAATGCAAGCATAATTAAATCTTCCATTCCTCTCGCCACATACATGTTCAAAATTGGCCCGATGGTATAACCCATAAACCCAGTGAACGCGAATGCAGCCAAGATTCCCCATGCACTATTTGCTAAACGGTTTGTGACAAAAAGTAAACCGTAAAAACCTACAAGTAACACGATAAGATTTGGATAAGGCAAGTTTAAGCTCATAGAGATATAAGCAACAACTGCCGAAAATGCCATCGTTAATCCCAATAAGAAATAGGTATTACGTAGCACTTT
>CAKQTN010000072.1:0-5936 GCA_934276625.1 uncultured Haemophilus sp. | reverse complement strand
TGAATGGCTTTCGGTTGATTAAATAACCGAATAAATTTCTCTCTTGCTTCAGGAATATCACATAATTTCTGCGTCAAACTTTCCAACGCAATCTGTAATTGGCGTAATGTTGAAGAATGAATTTCGGCTTGAGCATGCTGTGTTAGATAGAAAAAAAGATCCAAAATACGATCTGGATAACGTAAAAACAGATCATTTTTACGTAAACACAAACTTTGATTTACTAGCTCAAAATTATCATCCAAAGGATGAATAGAAACCTCTCCCTCTGTTGATAAAAAATGCTCTTTATAATGCTTAATCAGGATATCGGTTAAACGAGAAATCGTGCGTAAAGCTTGAAAAAAACGTTTCATCATTTTTTCGACACCACGGTTTCCATCGCCTTCAAAACCAAGCATCTCGCTCACTTTGATTTGACGATCAAACAACAAGCGGTTGTCATAACGTTTTAAAATCAAGTGTAAAGCAAACCGTACTTTAAATAAAAATTCTTGGCTTTCTAATAATTGTTGGTGTTCTGATGGATAAATAAAGCCACTTTTCAAAATGCCATCAAGGGTCATTTCCCCAGTGTGTCGTAATGCAATCCAATATAAAAGATGAAGATCCCGCAAACCACCTGGGCTGTATTTTAAATCAGGTTCTAGATTATAGCTGGTGTTGTGATAGCGCTGATAACGTTCAATTTGCTCTTGTACTTTGGCATCAAAGAATGGTTTTATCGCCCAAAAATCTGGCTTTTTCAATATTTTCCCTAAAGCATTACAAAGGGATAAATCACCCGATAAATAACGGGACTCAAGCAAATTGGTGGCAATAGTGATATCTTGGCTACCTTCCTTTTCACATTCTTCTAAAGAACGAACACTATGCCCTACGTCAAATCCACAATCCCACAAGAACTGCACAAATTGAGCAATTTTTTCTTCCGTTTCAGACTCTCTTTCTTCTTTTGAAAGAATAAGAACATCTAGGTCAGATAAAGGAAAGATTTCTTGTCTGCCATAACCACCTACTGCAATTAAGGTGAGATTAGCTTTATCTAATTCAAATTGCTGCCAAAGCTGTTTTAACAAATCATCACAAAACTGAGTACGGTTAGCAATCAGCTCAAAAACGGAATAATCAGTAAAGTGCTTACGTTCAAATTCCTTCAAATTTTCACGCTGAATTTTTACCGCACTTGGCGTGAGTGGAGAGTCGAAATGATAAGGAAAAAGCATAGGTATTCCACAAACAAAACAATTATAAAAAAAGCCCACTATCGTAGGCTCTTAGCTGAACTTAAAGGTTATTCATTATACGTTGAATTCGACCTTCCGCAATTTCTTCATCACGAATGGTCATCACTTCACAACCGGTTTCTGTCACGACAATTTGGTGTTCATATTGTGCAGAATGGCTACGGTCTTTGGTTTTTACTGTCCAACCATCGCCCATAATGCGTACTTCCTTTTTACCTGCATTAATCATTGGCTCAATGGTGAATACCATACCTGGTTTTAAAATCACACCGCCGTCATCCGCATAATAGTGTAAGACTTGCGGTTCACAGTGGAACTCAGTTCCCACGCCGTGGCCACAGTACTCACGAACCACGCTAAATCCTTGGCTTTCAGTATATTTTTGTACCGCTTTACCAATTTCATTTAAACGAATACCCGGCTTAACCGTGCGTAATCCCACATAAAGCGCTTCTTGTGCCGCTTCAACTAATTTTTGGCTACGAATATTGGTTTCACCCACGACATACATCTTCGAATTATCACCGAAATAACCGTCTTTAATCACAGTCACATCAATATTGACAATATCACCACGTTTTAATTTTTTATCGTCGCTTGGAATACCATGGCAAACCACTTCATTTATAGAAATACAGGTTGCTTTCGGGAAACCATGATAATTTAAGCACGCAGGAATCACTTTTTGTACATTCACCATATAATCGTGACAAATACGATCCAATTCACCTGTGGTCACCCCTTCTTTGACATAAGGTTCGATCATGACCAAAACATCGGACGCTAATTTACACGCTTCACGTAACTTAACAAGTTCTTCTTCAGTTCTTAATGGAATGCCCATTATTTCTCCTTATTTAATTCTGATTTATTCGCATATAATAGCACTAATTCCGTGAAAAATCTTGAATGAATTAACAGGTTATTAGATAATACAAGGATTATTTTTAGGAAAGTGGGGATAGAGATATGTCAGATTTAGATATGGCCGTACCGCTAACTTTTACTGATGCGGCAGCCAATAAAGTAAAAAGTTTAATTAGCGAAGAAGAAAACAACGAATTAAAATTACGCGTTTATATTACCGGTGGCGGTTGCAGCGGTTTCCAATACGGTTTCACCTTTGACGATAAAGTCAATGAAGGTGACCTAACCATTGAAAAAGCCGGTGTGCAATTAGTGATTGACCCAATGAGTTTACAATACTTAATTGGCGGCACCGTGGATTACACTGAAGGCTTGGAAGGTTCTCGTTTTGTGGTGAACAATCCAAATGCAACCAGTACCTGTGGTTGCGGTTCGTCATTCAGCATCTAATATGGATTTTCAATTTACCCATTATCTAGGCAATGTGCATGCCAAATGTTCGATGGAACACATTGCTCTAGCCAATTGGTTTAATTCAGAAGTGCGGTCAAATCCTCAAGCGTTTTTGACCGCACTTTCTGCCTGTGAGCAGATTAAAAATAATGATGAAGTCACGCTGATTGGTTCCGAATACACGCTTTTTATCAATACCGATGAAGTGATGATTCGCGCCAATAACCTTGCGATTGAAACAGATGAAATTTTAGAAGACGACTTCCATTATTATGATGAAGAAAGTATCGCCTTCTGTGGTACAACAGACTTCATCCTCTTTCTTAATGCCTATTTTGAATTTATTGCTTAACCTCATTCTCTGAAGCTAACTATTATGTCGGAAACGGAAAACACCTCATCAGAACAACAAGAAACACAAGCGCCAAATAAGCGTCGTTCTTGTAAAATCTTTTTAGCCAAAGCGGCCTTTACTTTAGGGACGCTTGCCGTATTTTATGGTGGCTATTTAGACTGGCAAATTCGCTCAAAAATGGATGGCCAGATTTGGCGTTTACCGGCTGAAGTGTATAGTCGCTTAGAAAGCGTAAAACTGTCTGATAACCTTTCTTTTGACGAAGTGATTCAAATCTTATTGGATAACGAATACCGTCAAACTACTATGATTGCAGCACCGGGCGATTTTAAACTCGAAGATGATACTATCGTGTTACTTCGTCGTGCATTCCCTTATCCTGATAAGCCTGAACCTCAACGTGTACTACGCTTACGTTTTACCGATAACAAACTTTCTCGCATTGAAGATTTAGTCAACGTCAAAGCAGTTGATGAATTCCGTCTTGCGCCTAAATTAATTGCCATGTTGGAATCAGATAATGAAGATCGTTTAGCGATTCCATTACAGCACTACCCTCGTTTACTCATTGATGCCTTATTACTGACAGAGGATCGCCGTTTTTACGATCATAACGGGATAAACCCTATCGGTATTATGCGTGCAATGATTGCCAATATTAGAGCGGGTCAAACGGTTCAAGGCGGTAGTACGCTCACTCAGCAATTAGTTAAAAACTTATTCTTATCGAGCGAACGCTCTATTACACGTAAAGCCAATGAAGCGTTGATGTCATTAGTATTAGATTGGCGATATGATAAAAACCGTATTTTAGAAACCTATCTTAACGAGATTTACCTTGGTCAAAATGGTGATATCCAAATTCACGGTTTTGCGTTGGCGAGCCAATTCTATTTTGGTCGTTCTATCCGTGAAATTAGCCTAGATCAAATTGCCCTTTTAGTTGGCATGGTGAAAGGCCCATCCCTTTATAATCCATGGCGAAATCCACAATATGCACTCGATCGACGAAATGTGGTATTAAAGCTGATGCTTGATCACCAAATGATTGGGGATGAGTTATATGAGATGTTGAGTAAACGTCCATTAGGCGTGCAAGCTAAAGGACAAATTTCACGTAAATACCCTGCTTTCATTCAAACATTACAAGCGGATCTTCGTCGTCAATTAGGGGAAAATAAAACCTCGGCACTACTTGGTGCACGTATTTTCTCCACCATGGATTTAAAACAACAGGAACAAGCTGAAAATGCCGTGGTGAATACAGTCAATCAATTGCAAGTACAAACTAAAAATCCATATTTAGAAGGAGCAATGATTGTCGCGGATTATCACTTGGGTGAAATACGTGCGGTTGTCGGTGGATTACAAACAGAATATGCGGGCTTTAACCGTGCATTAATGTCAAAACGTCAAATTGGTTCTTTGGTAAAACCATCCATTTATTTGACTGCACTGATGAATCCGGAACAATTCCGTTTAAATACACCGATTCAAAACCAGCCTATCACGATTTATGTTAAAGGTAGCCAACCTTGGCAACCGCGTAATTACGATCGCAAATATAGCGGTTCGGTGATGTTGATGGATGCCCTTGCTCGCTCACTGAATATTCCAACGGTAAACATTGGGATGAAAGTTGGTTTAAGTAAAGTGATTGATACGCAAAAAGCCATGGGTTGGGACAATGTGACGATTCCAAAAGTCCCGGCGACCTTGCTTGGCTCTTACAGTATTTCACCTTATGATGTGACAAAACTCTACCAAACCATTGCAAATCAAGGCGGAAAAATCGAATTAAGTACCATTCAAAGCATTACCGATCGCCAAGGCAATATTATTTACGAACACAATACCATGCCAGATCAAGTGGTGCCTAGAGAAGCGGCTTATCAAACCTTGTATGCGATGCAACAAACAGTCGAACGTGGTACCGCGCGTAGCTTACAAAATGATTATGCGGATCTTCGTCTTGCGGGTAAAACAGGGACAACCAACGATGCTCGAGATACGTGGTTCGTGGGTATTGATGGTAAGAATATCAGCACCATTTGGTTAGGTCGTGATGATAACGGCGAAACCAAATTAACCGGTGCCTCAGGTGCATTACAAATCTATAAAGATTACTTAAACCGTGTTGTCATTGAAAAACTGAAACTTGGTCAACCTTCTACCATTAAATGGGTTGGCATCAATGCTTACGGTAGTTGGAGTTGTGGCAGCAGCCGAACAATCCCGGTTTGGGCAAATAAAGATCAAAATTTCTGCGCTTCAGCACAAACAACGAGTACTGCGACTGCTACCGCGGCGCAAACCACGCAATCGCCACAACCTGAACAACCCGAATCACCAAAACAAAAAAGTGTATGGGATGTGTTAGATAATAAAGCGCCTGTTGAAGAAGCTACACCGGCTCAATAAATAGGCTTATTTCTGACCGCACTTTTGTATCTCCATAAAGCGCCGAGCAAAGGCGCTTTATTCTTTTTCGTATAAAATAACCGTCTCTAGATTTCCAACTCGTGTGAATTTTTTGATCTCCATCACAAAAATTAGAATTATTTATTGTCATTTCACTGATATCAAAGGATAATTATAAATAGGAATTAATTTCATTTGAGGTAATGAGGTAAATAGACGATGCTATTCCGTTCTATTCGATTTTTCTTTTTAATTTTTTCACTCGCCTTTTCTTCTTCACTCTTTGCACAAGATAACTATCAACAATGGGTTGATGATATTACGGCTCGCTTAGATAAAACGTCTCAACTGCTCCAGCAAGGCAATACAGATGACGCCCGTACTGAAGTGCAAATGGCTTATTTTGAAGTCTTTGAAAATCTAGAAGGCCCAATTCGTATCAATTTCTCCGCACAAAAAAGCTACCAAATGGAAGCGACTTTTGGCGAGATCCGTAAAATGATCGGTGAAGGCAGTTCACAAAAAGAGATTCAGGCTAAAATCGATCAACTCAAAAAAGAATTAAAAGAAGTGTTGCCATCATTGGTTGAAGG
>CAKQTN010000071.1:0-5990 GCA_934276625.1 uncultured Haemophilus sp. | reverse complement strand
CATTGATAAATAAACTCAGCGATCTGTTCAATGTGATTAATATCTAATAAAGTGCGGTCAGTTTCAAGCGAATAATCTGTTGCTAAAGCCAACACGTTTTCATCTAATTCCAGCAAAGGTTTTGTCATCTCTTGTCGATGCAACAGAATCTTTGGAATAGGTTCTTGTTTAAATCCTTCCACCAAAACTAAATCCGTTAAATGACGATCAAATTGTTGGCTTAAATAGGCTAATGAAACTGGCGCTTGAGGCGTTTCTGTCATTAATGCCCAACGACTATCACAAGCCATAATAACTTGTGCAGACCCCGCCTCTTTCATTCGCCAGCTGTCTTTGCCCTCTTTATCCACGTGGGCATTGTGATGGCTGTGTTTAATCACTGAAACACGTAAGCCTTTTTTAATTAATTGAGGAAGTAATTTTTCCAGCAATGTGGTTTTGCCACTACCGCTGTAACCCGTGATGCCAAGAAGAGGAAGGGGATTATTCATTGTAAAAACCTTTAGAAAAATGACCGCACTTGATAAAACAAAACCCCGCAGGACGGGGTTTAGCTATTAAAATCCATTAGATGAAGAAAGTATAGCAAGGGGAAACAAAATAGCAACTTTCTCGCTTCTACCGAATTATTTTAAGAATGTTACACCTTGCACAATTCGCTTAGCCGCGGCAATTGGAAGCTGTCCGATAAAGGTAATTTCTTTATCGCCCATTACTTCACTATAAATCGTGTATGCCCCTTGTTTCCATGTGTTTTCTGTTGCGGCAGTGCTATCCGCTTTATTGATATAAAGTGTGAAAGTGAAAAGGCCGTCACTAAATAACGCATTTTCAATTACTTCACCATCTATCACATCATGATTTTGACGAATTAAATCAAAACCTTGCGGTAACCAATCCGTTTTCCAATTGATTGAAAGCGATGACTCTTGCTTCCCTTCACTTAAAAGTGGCGGCACTGATACTTTATTCAGGTAATCTGTCAAACCACGTAGACGATCATCGATATATAATGTCACGACACGGAACTGATCAAGTAACTTGCCTTCTCGATCAAGCATATCGCCACGCAATAACAAACCATTTTCTTCATCTAAGAAAACGAGGTATTGATAGCGAAAATCATCTTTTGGCACAATACGAATGGTATCGACAAATCGACCTGCAATTCGGTCTTTTCCAAGCTTAATAAAATCATAATTCTGACTCAGCTTGCTAAAATCAGTTCGAATCACTGCCGGAAGCGCATCCACAATTTCACTACTGTTTATCGTGAAAGCACGTGAACCCGGCTGGAAATAGCTGACTAAATTACCGCGCTGGATGATTTCTTGCTGTTCACCATCTAATGTCACCAACTGCGCATACACTTTTTGCCCTTGCTTAATATGACGATAACGGAATGAGTCCATATTTGTTGGCGTAGTTTGCACAAAAGCAAGCTCATAGTTTAAATCTCGCATGGCTTGCGACATTTTATTTAATGACTGGATTGGCTCTTCTGCAAATGCCGTAAAAGGCAATAAGAATAAGCCTAAAAGTGCGGTTAATTTGAGAGACGTTTTTTTCATAAATAAATTGGTTTATCCAGAAAAAAATTCACCACGCCTAAGGTGGTGAATTATCGATTAATTGTAGTAATTATTTCGCTTGGTTGCTACCCACATTTAAGCTATCTGCATGCATACGACGCTGTAATTCATAGTTTTGTAACATCGTACCAATACGGCGATTTTTTTGCTCAACCTGTTCCGAAGTCGCTACATCTTTGGTCGGCGCGTTGTAACTTACTTCTTGAACAGCATTGTTAAATGGTAAGGTTTGTAAAACTGGGTTTTCAGGTGTAACTGAGGTGCTTTTTGCATTGAATGATTGCACACCTACTACTGCCACTAAACACACACCTGCAGCCACGGCAATTTGTGTCATTGGTGCAAAGAATGCTTTTAATTTTTGCACGAATGGTAAGCTGTCTGCTTCTTCTGGTGTTGGTTGAGAAACAGTAATCTCAACGTGTTTTACTTCTTCTAATTCAATTAAATCAGCCATTTTCGCAGTAAAATCAGCACCTAATAATACTGGTGACTCTTTACGCATAACTGCTCTTACTGTGTGATACGCCGCCCAAGATTCTTGTGAATCTTTATCCTGACAAAGTTGTTCCGTCAACTCGGCACTGACTTCTTCTCCATCCATATAGGCTGAAAGTAACTCTTTTTGCATTTTATAAACTCCGACTTTATTTTAACGTTGCATAAGCGGTTGTATTTTGTTCTCAATCACTTCCCGAGCACGGAAAATGCGAGAACGTACAGTGCCTACTGGGCAATCCATTATTTCTGCGATTTCTTCGTAACTTAAACCCTCAAGCTCACGCAAGGTAATCGCGGTTCTTAAATCTTCTGGCAAACTGTGAATAGTATCAAACACCACTTTTTCTAATTCGCTAGATAACATTTCATTTTCAGGGGTATCTACATCACGTAGATGGGTTCCCACATCATAGCTTTCGGCATCTTCCGCCAAAATATCTTCGCTCGGTGGACGGCGCCCCTGTGCCGTTAAGTAATTCTTTGCCGTATTTACGGCAATTCGATATAGCCAAGTGTAGAATGCACTATCGCCCCGAAAGGATTCAATGGAACGATAGGCCTTAATAAAGGATTCTTGTACAACATCTGGAATGTCGTTATGAGAAATGTAGCGGGTTAAAAGTCCGGCTACTTTATTTTGATAACGAGAAACCAATAAATTAAAGGCTTTTTTATCGCCTTGCTGCACTCTTTCTACCAAAGCCTGATCTGTTAGCTGTTCAGCCATATATCTCCTATGCTACGTCTAACACGCCTTCATATATTCAAGACAGCAAGCTATTGTTGCTTTATCAGACAGAGTTAAAATTGAAAAGTTCCTTATGTGTAAAAAATTTCAAAAAATTAACGGACATTCGTTTTCTGCATATCTTGGATATATTCAACCATCGCTTGTACTTCAGCATCGTCTGATTGACTGCCATTAAAAAACCACGAAAAAAGTTGTAAATCCGTGGCGGCGAGTAAACGAATAAAAATATCTTTTTGGTCGTCAGTCAGTTGGTCAAAATGCGCTTTATAAAAAGGCATGATGATTTTATCCAGCTCAAGCATACCTCGACGACAATCCCATTCAATGCGGAGTTTATTGTATTTATCCATAATTTCTCCCTAAATCATTGTAATTATACCTGATAAATGAAAAGTGCGGTTAAAAATTACCGCACTTTTTAATCAAAGAATCGATTATTCTGTCACCTTCGGCTTAATCACCGCATAAACCACACCGGTTAATAATGCCCCCGTTGCAATTGCACCTAGGTAGAGTAATGGTTCAGAGACAAACGGAATCACAAATAAACCACCATGTGGTGCTTGCAGAGAAATATTTAATGCCATTGAAATCGCACCGGCAGTTGCACCACCAATAACCGAGCTAATAATCACACGTAATGGATCAGCAGCCACAAACGGCAATGCCCCTTCAGAGATAAAACATAAGCCTAAGACAAAAGAAGCCTTACCAGCATCACGTTGATTACTGGTAAATTTACTGCGCGCAATCCACGTTGCAATCGCCATACCAATTGGCGGCACCATACCAGCCGCCATAGCCGCAGCCATTGGTGTATGAACTTGAGAGGCTAACATTCCTACAGAAAAAGTATAAGCCGCTTTGTTTACTGGACCACCCATATCAATACACATCATGGCGCCGATAATCGCACCTAACACCATCGCATTGACTTCACCCATGGATTTTAACCAATCGCTTAAGGTGGTCATAATTTGTGAAACCGGAGGGTTAATCACATAAATCATGGCAAGACCAACAATCAAGGTACCAAAAAGCGGGAGAATTAGAATCGGTTTTAAGGAAGTTAAACTTGCCGGCAATTTAATGGTTGCATTTAATCCTTTCACCACATAACCCGCTAAGAAACCGGCGATAATACCACCTAAAATCCCGGCACCCGCCGTGGTGGCTAACATACCGCCAATAAGACCTACCGCGAGCCCTGGACGGTCTGCGATAGAAAAGGCCACATAGCCGGCAAATACGGCAATCATCAAGTGGAATGCTGCGCCACCGCCAATATCCATTAAGGCTTTTGGAATACCATGGAAAATTGTTTCATCTTTGAAGGCCTCGATACCAAACATAAAGGAGATCGCGATTAATAAGCCACCAGCAACCACCAACGGCAACATGTGCGATACACCCGTCATCAAATGTTTATAGACGCCTTTTTTCTCGCTACTTTCTTCTGATTTAGCAGAAGATTTTGCTGCGCCACCTTCGTAAATTTTCGCTTCTTTAAATGCCTTATCGAATTCCTGTGCCGTTTTCTTTAAAGCCAAACCAGTCGAAGTACGATACATCGGTTTACCTTGGAATTTATCTAACGGCACATCAATATCGGCCGCAACAAAGACTAAATCTGCCTCAGCGACTTCTTCAGGAGTAATTTCATTACCTGCGCCCACTTGGCCACGCGTTTCTACTTTGACCTGCCAACCTTGTTTTTTCGCATAGGTTTCAATGGCTTCAGCTGACATAAAAGTATGCGCAACACCAGTTGGGCAAGCTGTAACCGCGACAATATTTTTGACGCCAGAAACGCCGCTAAATCCAACCGCACTTTGAGTCGGTTGAACATAGTCCACTGCTTGATTGAGTGCATTCGTCAGCGTTACTTCAGGTGAAGCAATCACCGTGTCTTCATTAGCTAAAAAGACTTTTTTTCCCACAAGATAAGCAGAGTTTGGCAAACTAGATCCGAAAACAATCACTAAATCCGCCTCTTTGGCTTGTTCAACCACAGTATGATTGGCTTTTTTCGCTACCTCGCTCAATGCTTGGCGAAGTAAATAGGCTTTTGCCGCACCAATTTGCGGAGATTGAGTTAAAAACAAATTCATTACATTATCCTTCAATCACAGAAATTTTGACATTCGCTAGAATTGGCTCAAGCAAGGCGATATCGCTCACGCCTACATTACTTTGTGAAACCGCAAAGGCAGAAACAGCACTTGCAAACGCTAAAGTTTCCGCTTGAGATAAGCCTTTTTCGATACCATAAATTAAGCCAGCTACCATAGAATCACCTGCGCCTACAGTGCTCACCACGTTTTCACATTTAGGTGGTTGAGCTTGAATAACAGCTTGATCACTCAGCCATAAAGAACCATTCGCGCCCATCGAAATAATGACGTTAGCAATACCTTCTGCTTTAAGTTTTTTAGCCGCCACAATAATTTCATCAAGAGAATTTAGTGGGTGGCCAATCCACGCTTCTAATTCGCGATGATTTGGTTTTACCAACCAAGGATGGGCTTTCAAACCTGCTGTAAGTGCCGCATTACTGCTATCTAATACGACTTTCACACCAGCTTGATGCAACTGATTAAGCCAATCCGCGAACAATTCAGGACTGACACCACGCGGTAAACTGCCGCAAACCGCAACAATATCAAAATTTTGGCAATACGCTAATGAATCTGCTGTAAATTGCTGCCAAGCTTCTGGGGTGATTTGATAACCTAAGAAATTTAGGTCTGTCACATCAGCTTCGGTTTCCGTAATTTTTACGTTAATGCGAGTTTTACCTGCTACGCGATGAAATTTGTCTTCCAAGCCTTGTTTTTTAAATAGGGTTTCGAAATCACCCACGTTGTCTTCACCTAAGAAGCCACCAACCGCGACATCTACGCCCAAGTCTTTCAACACCTTGGCAACATTAATGCCTTTTCCGGCAGGGAAAAGACCAAGGGTTTCTACAGTATTCACTTCGCCGATTTCAATACGTGACAAACGCCCGACTAAATCGTAAGCGGCATTTAAGGTAATTGTTGCTACTTTTGCCATCACTTACTCCTTACCTTCGCCTAAACCACTTTCAATGACTGCACCAATACCGTCAATCGCTTGTTGAGCTTCTTCACCGCTCGCTACGA
>CAKQTN010000070.1:0-6308 GCA_934276625.1 uncultured Haemophilus sp. | reverse complement strand
AATGAAGCCGTTCGTTTCCTTAAAGCACAAGGTTTCGCTGATGAAAATCGAGAAATCACCGAATTAGATGTATCTACTCATACTGACTATTATGAAAATGAAAAAGGCGAAACCAAAAGTAGAGACAATGGCTTTGATGCATCAAGAGCAATCAGAATTTCAACCAAAGAACTGACTAAGTTACAAAAAGCACTCACCAATATTCACCAATTAGTTGCCAACAACCAAGACATTAGTTTTGGTGATCCAAACTATTACTTAGAAAATCTTGAACAAATTAAACGTGAATTAATTTCAAAAGCCACACAAGATGCACATGTTCGTGCTGAAGAGTTTGCGAAAACCAGTAATGTAAAAGTTGGCGTATTAAAATCCGCTTCACAAGGGCCATTCTACATTCAAGCGCCAAATCCTGATGCCGATGACTCTAGCGATTACACTGGTAGCTACGACACTAGCACTATTGAGAAAAAAGCGCGCTTAGTCGTCACTATTGAATATGCCATTGAATAATTGTTTTAATATTTACTAAATGCTAATAAAAGCAAGTACGGCAGTTTATAACATATAAGTTATACTAATAACTGTCGTTAACTATAAAATATCTAATCTTTATTAGCTAGCGTAATCAAACTTAAATTCTTATTTATTTTTTTATAAAACACCCAATACATATCAATCCATTACATGCTAACTAATATTTTTGTTTTAATAAATTATTAAAAATAGAAATAACTTAACATGTAAAAAAATAGGAGCTTATAATGAGAGAAATTTTACCTTTTATCATAATAGGTTTAATCATAGCATTCTCTTTTTTTATGATATTTTTAAACGAGCATAATGAGAAGAAAAAATTTATAGAAAAAATTAAACTGAATTCCTTTTTTAATTATAAAGAAAACAACCCAACTCTAGTAAAAGACGGCCATGTAAAATGTAATGTATGTGGTGGGAGTGCTATTGTTATAGTTTATAAATATGCTCCAGATGATTCCAAGAAACCATATGCTTTGGCTCATGTATGTAGAACATGTGGTACAACACTATATTACACAGAAAATGATTAATATTGTAAAAAATAGATTATCATTTAAAAAAAATAACATAAAACAAAAACTTGTCTTAAGGCCCACATGCAACTCCCTACTCTACAATCCGCAAAATTAATTCGTCGCTATAAACGCTTTTTAACTGATATTGAATTACCAAATGGCGAAGTCATCACCATTCATTGTGCAAACACCGGTGCAATGACTGGCTGTGGTGAAAAAGGTGATACGGTTTGGTACTCTCATTCTGATAGCCAAACGCGCAAATATCCACACAGTTGGGAATTAACGCAATTAGCAAATGGCCAACTTGTTTGTATTAATACGCACAGATCCAACCAGTTAGTCTTTGAAGCCTTGCAAAATAAACAAATCAAAGAACTCGCTATGTATGATGAAATTTATCCTGAAGTGAAATATGGTGAAGAAAATAGCCGTATCGACTTCTTACTTAAAGGTGAGGGCTTGCCAGATTGTTATGTTGAAGTGAAATCCATCACCTTCGTAAAAGGTACATTAGGAATGTTTCCCGATGCGGTGACTACTCGTGGACAAAAACATGTTCGTGAGCTTTTAGCCATGAAAAAACAAGGACATCGAGCGGTTGTTCTCTTTGCTGGATTACATGATGGTTTCGATCGTTTTAAAATCGCTGAGTTTGTAGATCCTGAATATGATCGCCTTTTAAAAGACGCCAAATCTCAGGGCGTTGAAGCTTATGCTTATGCGGGAAAATTTGAAATCTCAGATGGAATTCCGACCGCACTTTCTCTCACAGAAAGTGTACCTTACATCGATTAAAAAAATAATTGAGAATTATTTGCATTTTGTTATTGACAAGGTATTTGATAATAGTTATCATCTAGCCATTCCAAAAACAAACAGATAATCACTCCAACTTCACGCCTATTTCCCCACAAATAGGCGTTTTTTTTCATCTCAATCTTTTCATTTCAGCCATATTCTCTATAATGTAGCCTTTAATATTGAAATAACATTAGGAAATAGAATGACTGATATTAATACCGTTCTCGCAGAACTAAAACGCGGTACTGATGAGATTCTTTCTGAAGCGGATTTAATCGAAAAACTGAAAGAAAATCGCCCACTTAAAATTAAACTTGGTGCAGACCCTACTGCTCCGGATATTCACTTAGGGCATACCGTGGTATTAAACAAACTTCGTCAATTCCAACAATTAGGCCACGAAGTCTATTTCTTAATCGGTGATTTCACGGGTATGGTCGGTGACCCATCTGGTAAAAATACCACTCGCCCACCGCTTAGCCGTGAAGACGTACTTCGCAATGCGGAAACCTATAAAGAACAGATTTACAAAATTCTAGATCCACAAAAAACGAAAATCGTATTCAACTCTGAATGGTTGGGTAAATTGGGTACTGAAGGGATGATCCGTTTAGCAAGTAACTACACCGTAGCGCGTATGCTAGAACGTGATGATTTCAAAAAACGTTTTGGTAACAATCAACCTATCGCCATTCACGAATTTATTTATCCTTTATTACAAGGGTATGACTCTGTTGCATTAGAAGCAGACGTGGAACTTGGTGGTACAGACCAAAAATTCAACTTACTTGTTGGTCGCGAATTACAAAAATCAGCTGGTCAGAAACCACAGGTAGCGATTACGCTTCCATTACTTGTTGGTTTAGACGGTGAGAAGAAAATGTCTAAATCATTAGGCAACTACATCGGCGTGACAGATGCACCAAGCGATATGTTCGGTAAAATCATGTCGATCTCGGATGAATTAATGTGGGATTGGTACAACTTACTTTCTTTCCGTCCGCTCACTGAAATTGCTGAATTAAAAGCAGAAGTAGTAAATGGTAAAAACCCACGTGATGTGAAGATTTTATTAGCCAAAGAAATCATTGCTCGTTTCCATGATGAAGCGGCTGCAGAGGCGGCTGAACAAGAATTTATTAACCGTTTCCAAAAAGGTGCAATGCCGGATGAAATGCCTGAATTCACCTTTGAAGGCGAAATTGGTTTAGCAACCTTATTAAAAGAAGCAGGATTGGTTCCTTCTACTTCTGAAGCGATTCGCTCAGCGAAACAAGGTGGTGTAAAAATCAATGGCGAAAAAGTCGAAGACATGAAAGCCAATGCGCCAAAAGGCACGAACGTTTACCAAGTCGGTAAACGTAAGTTTGCACGCGTAACCATCGCATAAAACACCAATGAAAATGACCGCTCTTTTTAAGTGCGGTTATTTTTTAACTGATATCCACAATAGAAGGAAAATAATATGAGCCAAAAAATCTGGGTAACCGGCGATGCGGTTGTCGATCTTATTCCTGACGGTGAAAATCATTATTTACGCTGTGCCGGTGGTGCGCCTGCAAATGTGGCTGTTGGCGTAGCACGCTTAGGCAGCCCGAGTGCCTTTATTGGTCGCGTAGGTAACGATCCCCTTGGCCAATTTATGCAAGATACCTTAAATGCGGAAAATGTGAATACACAACATATGATTTTAGATCCGCAACATCGCACCTCTACGGTTGTGGTCGGCTTAGATAATGGCGAACGCAGTTTTACCTTTATGGTAAATCCAAGTGCGGATCAGTTCTTACAAGCTAGCGATTTACCGCCTTTCCAACAAGGTGAATGGCTACATTGCTGCTCTATTGCGCTGATCAATAATCCATCTCGCGAAGCGACTTTCGAAGCGATTCGTCGCATTAAAGCTGCTGGCGGTTTCTTCTCTTTTGATCCCAATTTACGTGAATCACTTTGGTCTAGCCTAGAAGAAATGAAAACCGTGGTAATGGAAGCCGTTGCATTAGCTGACGTATTAAAATTCTCTGAAGAAGAATTAACGCTTTTAGCCAATACTGATAGCCTTGAAAAAGCCTTTGAAAAAGTGACCGCACTTTATCCTGAAAAATTAATTATTGTGACTTTGGGTAAAGATGGCGCACTCTATCACTTAGAAGGTAAGAAAGATGTAATTTCAGGCAAAGCCTTACAGCCGGTTGATACAACGGGTGCAGGCGATGCCTTCGTTGGTGGTCTGCTTGCTGGACTTTCACAGCATCCAAACTGGAAAGAAAACGATGTGCTAGTGCAAATCATTCGTCAGGCTAATGCCTGCGGCGCCCTTGCTACGACAGCGAAAGGCGCGATGTCAGCCTTACCAAATCAAACACAATTAGCAGCGTTCCTAGCCAATTAAGAATCAAAGGTGCAAATTATTGCACCTTTTACTTACCAATCACATTAACGAGGCACGATCACGATGATTATTTTCAATAATGGCAAATATAAAAGTATTCTAGCCGCAGAAAAAGGCGAGCTCGCAGAAATTGCTGAAACCGTGCAAAAAGACAAAGATTTTCGACCGCACTTTCATATTGCCCCACCAACTGGCTTAATGAACGATCCTAATGGTTTAATCTTTGATGGAGAGAAATACCATCTGTTCTATCAATGGTTTCCATTCGATGCGATCCACGGAATGAAACATTGGAAGCATTTAATCACAAAAGATTTCCAACATTATCAATCAGCAGATGATCTGATTCCTTGCGAGCTTTTTGAATCCCACGGATGCTATTCTGGTGGTGCTTTAAAAGTTGGTGATAAATTAGCGATGTTCTACACGGGTAATACTCGTCGACCAAGTGATAATCAACGTGTGCCTTATCAAAATTTAGCGATTTTCGATCTTGATGGGAAATTGCTTAGCAAACGTCCGTTAATTGAAAATGCACCTGAAGGTTATACAGAGCATGTTCGTGATCCTAAACCGTATTTTACTGAAGACGGAAAAATCCGTTTTATCTGTGGTGCACAGCGAGAAAACCTCACAGGAACAGCCATTATTTTTGAAATGGACAATCTTGAAGATACGCCTCGTTTATTAGGTGAGCTTTCCTTGCCTGCTTTTGACAATAAAAACGTGTTTATGTGGGAATGCCCTGATCTATTGAAACTCGGTGATAAAGATGTGTTTATTTGGTCGCCACAGGGTAAAGAGCGTGAAGCACATCAATTCCAAAATAATTATCATGCGACTTATGCTGTGGGTAAATTAACGGATTTAACCTTTGAAGCGGAATATATCAGCGAATTAGATCAGGGTTTTGATTTCTACGCACCACAAACGTTTGGCGGCTTAGATAATCAAACTCATGCTGTGCTTTTCGGTTGGATTGGTTTGCCAGATTTAACTTATCCAACAGACAAATTTAAATGGCACTCAGCTTTAACCTTACCAAGAGAATTGCGTTTAGAAGGTTCGAAAATTTATCAACGCCCGATTGATAAAATATACAAAAATCTGACCGCACTTTCTGCGCTTCATCTCAATGAAAAACCTGATATTGCTAATTTAGATCGTGCGTATATTAAATTTGAGGTAAATAACCAAGCCTTTGGCTTAACCTTCTTCCAAAATGAAAAAGGACAATCATTACGACTTTCTTATGAAAATGGCTTGGTTTGCTTAGATCGCAGTCAAAGCGAACAAACCGATTTAATGGAAAAATTCGATACCAAACGCTTCTGCGAAGTTGAAAATCTGCAAACTGTTGAAATTTTCTTTGATCGTTCAATTATTGAAATTTTCTTTAATCAGGGTGAAAAAGCAATGACATCAAGATTTTTTATTGAGAACAGAGAAAATACAATAAGCTGTAGCCGTCCATTAGATTTAATGATTGGTTATTTACCAGCAATTCAATATGACAAATAATCAACTCAAGTGCGGTTAAAATTAACCGCACTTTTATTTCTAACCATGTTCTCTTATTAAGTAATGACTATGTTTGTTCAACAACAAAACGCAACACCATCTAATCTTGTGGCGTTCAATTTTCTATTGATTGCCTTTTTAACGGGGATTGCTTCTGCGTTTCAAACGCCGACTTTGAGTTTGTATCTCTCTCAAGAGATTCAAGTTTCGCCTTTTTTTGTGGGCTTGTTCTATTCCGTCAATGCCATTATTGGCATTATCTTGAGCCAAATTCTGGCGAAATATTCTGATAAGCAAGATGATCGTCGTAAAGTGATGATTGTTTGCTGTTTGATTGCTGTGCTTGGATGCCTGATTTTTGCTTATAGCCGAAATTATTATGTGTTGATTATTATCGGTACAACATTGTTAGGATTGGGCTCATCCGCTAATCCGCAATCTTTTGCTTTAGCACGAGAATATGCTGAAAGTAGTCATCGTGAAGCGGTGATGTTCACCACAATTATGCGAACTCAAATCTCATTGGCTTGGATTGT
>CAKQTN010000069.1:0-6496 GCA_934276625.1 uncultured Haemophilus sp. | reverse complement strand
GCAACGGTGAGATCACCTCGTTTTACCGTAAGATTCTTTAATTCTAACATTATTGTCCCCGCTTGTTATTTAAAATAATCCAAAAGAAGAAAGGCACACCAATAAACGAGGTAACGATCCCCACGGGGAATAATGCGCCAGGGATAATGACTTTGGATAATACCGAAGAAAGGGATAAGAATGCAGCACCGACTAACATTGCCCCCGGTAAGAAGAAACGTTGATCTTCACCAAGCAACATTCGAGCAACATGTGGTGCAACTAAGCCGATAAAGCCAATCACGCCCACGAAACTGATTGCTGTCGCCGTCATCATAGCGACAAGAACTAAAACCTTAATACGTAATACTTGCAAATTGATGCCAAGACTCGCCGCTCGATCTTCCCCTAAACGAAGTGCGGTCAATTTCCAAAGCTCTTTTGAAAGTAATGCGACACAAATTGTAGTTACGACAATAATGATGATTAAGCTTTGCCACGTCGCTTTATTTAAACTACCAAATAGCCAGAATAGGATTTGTTGTGAGACTTCCGGCGCCGAAATAAATTGCACCAATGAAAGTAAGGATTGGAAAATAAAGAGCAATGCAATCCCCACCAACACGAGCATTTCAGAGCTAAAACGACGTTTAGAGGCAAATAAGAAAAGAATCCCCGAGGCAAGCATGGTCATGACAAACGCACCAATTGGTACGGCAACTTGTACGGGTAAACCAAAACTTCCGAAAGCAATCACAACAGAAGCCCCAAAACCTGCCGCAGCCGCAAGACCTAATGTATAAGGACTTGCCATCGGGTTATTTAATAAGGTTTGGATCTCCGCCCCGCCAACAGCCAATGTTGCCCCGACTACAAGCGCCATCAATGCCATGGGTAAACGTAAATTATGCACAATATTGTTCGTCATTTTATCGACTTCACCAATGCCGAATAAGGCGTTCACAACTTCCGACACCGATAGCATCGCAGGGCCTGTCATCACATCAAGGATTAGACTGACCACGCCAATAGCAAGAAAAGATAAAATAACAAACCAGCGTTTGCGTTCAAGCTTACGCTGGTTAGCCACAATATCTGCTACAACAGAATTGCTTTTCATGAATTAACGTTTCCCTTATTTGCTTTCAGGGAAAAGATAAATCGTACCTTCCGGGGTAACCGGTAAATAGTTTTTATAGAAGTTTAGATAAGTTTGTTGCGGATCTAAATCTTTAAACAGATCAGGATAAGCCGCTTTAGCTACAAACTGAACAGAAGCACTGTCTGATAAAGTACGAGAATTCGCATGATATGCTGCATAAACACGGTTGTTTTTCACTGCCGGTAATTCAGCCCATCCCGCACGATGTTTGAATGCGTTTAAACGACGTTCCGCTTCCGCTTTTTCAATACCAAAGCCCATTACCATACCGTCTTGATTTTTCTTCAATTCAGTTTCACGGCCTGTAATAATAATTGCATCCGGTTTCGCGGCTAACACTTTCTCTGCAGCCAACGTACCCCATTTGCCAATTTCTGCCGGCGCCACGTTTTCTGCACCAACAAGGCTAATCATAGAGCCCCACATGCTAGAGAAAAACGTCATCCCTTGTTCAGCTGGGCCACCACGACCAAACTCCACGTACACTTTCGGTTGTTTTGCTAATTTTGCATTTTTAACCGTCGTCTGGATATGTTCAACAATGTCTTTATATTCTTTCGCAATTTTTGCTGCGCGATCTTTCTGACCTGTTAATTCGCCAATAATTTCAGTAGATTTAATGTGCTTATCTAAGGTTTGAGCATTGTAATCTAATACCACAATTGGAATACCCGCTTCATTGATAGCATCTAAATCAGATCCTAGCATTTCGTACTGCCAATCAGCTAAGACTAAAAGATCTGGTTTTAATGAAAGCACTTTTTCTACAGAGAACGTGCCTTCCTCTACTTCACCCACATCATCTAATTGATTCAATTTTGGTACCGCTTTGCTGAATAACTCCCAGCTTGCTGGTGCCCAAGAAGACCATACTTTCTTAGAAAAACCGACAACGTTATCTAACGCTTTGTCACCACCAACTGCCATATAATCTTGGTAATAGAAACCAAGTACCACACGTTTTGCCGGTAAATCAACGGTGACTTCACGATCAAGTATATCTTTTACTTTCACGGGATCAGCATTGGCAAAACCTGCACTTAAACCAAGAATAGTGGCAATCGCTAAAGTTGAAAAACGTCTTTTCATAAGAAAAATCTCCTAAGTAAAATCAAACAATTTAAATGATAATAATTATCGCCACGCATAGTAGCGAAAACGATTGCTAAATTCAACTCAGAGGTTTAATTATTCTTCGTAAGCTTCGTCAGTTAATGTTTTTAAGAATGCCTCTAACGCATTAATCTCTTCATCTGTTAGCGGTTTGGCTTTTAAAACATCAGGATTAATGGTTTGAGCATATTCGGCTTTATCCCACGCTTTTCCTGTTTCAGGATTAATTTTACGATTAGGATTATTGAAACTGTCTTTAAATAGTAAAACGGTTTTTAAATCGCGGAAAACACCGTTATGCATATAAGGCGCAGTGACACCAATGTTACGCAAAGTTGGTACTTTAAATTTACCTTTTTGCTTTTCATCACCTTTCACCATCGGATTATCCAATAGTCCATTATCTACAAAATCTGCAGCTAATTTATTGTGCTTAATTAATTCTTGATTACTTGGTACGCCGATATTGTAATAGCGGTAATTCGTAAAGGTTTCTTTTGCTGAATTCGCTTCACTTGATTGGTGGCAGTTACTACAATTTGTACGTGTTTTATCGAAAAATAGCGCCTTACCTTCGACTTCAAGTGCGGTCAATTCTGCTTCACCTTTTAAAGCGCGATCATATTTTGAAGAGAATGGCGCAAATAATTCCTGTTTTTCGAACTCGCCAATGGCTTTTTCCATGATGGCATAAATCTTGTCAGTATCTGCCCAAATACTTTCACCATAAAGATCTGTAATTGGCTTGTAATAGGTAGGATCCGCTTTTAATCGTTCAACAATGGCTTTCTTATCCGGCATGCCCATTTCTACTGGGTTTACTGGTGGCCCACCTGCTTGCTCGGCTAAATCTTTTGCTCGCCCATCCCAGAATTGTCCGCCTACATAATCTTTAATTTTTTTATCAAAATGAAAATCCGGAGAGAACATCGCATAAAGCGCCGTATTGGCATTACGATTACCATGAAGATGAGGATTATCCCCTTCTGAGACCATTTGATTTGCCGAATTTTTACGTTGATCCACAAAGGCGGTACCCGGGTTGTGACAAGTTGAACAGCTTTGTGTTTTATTAAAAGAAAGCGATTTATCAAAAAACAGAACTTCGCCCAATCCTTGATAATTCAATTCTTTTTCCTTAGCTTGATCAGCTAAGACATAATTGCTCTGCATCAAAGGTGCAAACAATAAAATAGAAAGCCATTTTTTTTGCATCGCGTTCTCCAAATATTCAAATTACAGATAAAAAATAATCCAACAAAGCTTTGTTGGATTATAAAAGGAAAATAATTTTCTACAAGCCGGTTACCATCTTAATGCGATCAGCAAACATACCAATACTCACGCCAAAATAGTTCGATTTGTTCCAATCTAAAATTGTGCGGTAGTTATTGGAGACTAAGAATGCTCGCCCAACTTCTTTATCAGGACGAACTAGCCAAAGATCTGCTTGCGAAAGTGCGGTTAATTTATCTTGTTCTTGTTGGCTGAAGCTTGCTAAGGTGATACCTTTAGACTGCCAGTCACTTAATGAACGTGCTTTGTTTTTCTCAATGCCTGAAAGTGATAAATCTAATGGTTGATTTAATGTGACTTCAACGCCCCAAGGCAATTTGTTATCCCAACCTACAGTGTGAAGATAATTTGCAATTGAAGCAAACGCATCAAATTGGTTATTCCAGATATCCTTCACGCCATCATTATTACCATCTGCCGCATAATTTAAGAATGCGCTTGGCATAAATTGGGTTTGCCCCATTGCGCCCGCCCAAGAACCTAACATTCTGTGACGTTGAATATGATCACGTTCTAACATTTTCATCGCATTCACAAATTCTTTACTGAATAAGACTTCACGTCTGCCATCAAAGGCTAATGTGGCCAAAGCTGAAAGTACATCATAGCTACCTTGGTAGTGACCAAAGCTACTTTCCATACCCCATAAGGCAAGGATATATTCCTGTTGAACACCATAACGTTGGCTTGCTTGTTGTAATGGCGCTTGTACTTCCCAATAACGCTCTTCGGCAATATCTACTTTATTTTGAGTCAGTACTTTATTCAGATAATTAGTTGTGCCGTTTGGATTGGGTAACTGTGGTTGATCTGCATTACGCTGACTTCTACCTGCTTGAGCACGGTCCAAATCTACAGCCTTTTGCATATATTGAATATTATTTTGTGCATTCAATACTGACAATGATACGCCTTCAGCTGCCGCTTTACCTTTTAAGAACTGTACATAATCATTAAAGTTATCTAAAGTTCTTGGTTTGCTATAAACAGCATTACTACTTACTGACGGAATACTTTTTGTAGATGACGTTGTCGTTGTTGTCGTATTACTTGAACAACCCGCCAATAAAAGTGCGGTCGATAATGCAGTCATTTTTAACGTTGAGATTAAATTCATTTCTTTTCCTTTTTTAATTATCAAAATATCGCATTACTTGCGTAAAAATTTGTTATAAACAGCTTTCAATAATGAGGTTGGTAATAAGCGAGAACCTGAACGCAAGGCAAAGGTGAATAGACCTGAAAATAAGCCTTGAATACCTAAGCGATGTTTCAATTTAAATAAACGCCATTCTGCTTTCGCTTGGTTTAAACCACGACGACGCCCTACCATGCCATTACCAACGCGGGCATAAACTAAAATGTCCGGCAAGTTTGCCACTTTTTGTCCTTGCGCCACAAGCTTAATCCACAGGTAATAATCTTCCTGTAAATCTTCATATCCACCACAATTAATGACCGCACTTTTTTGATATGCCACCGTCATGTGATTGAATGGGCAACGTTTTTGCGTAAATTTAACAATGTCTTGAGCATCAGTTGGTACATTACGATATGCCACGATGTCTTGAATATTTTCGCCAAATTCAGCAATCTGCCCACCGAAAATAATCGTATCCGGATGTTGCTCAATAAACGCCACTTGTTTTGCAAAACGCTCTGGCACACAAATATCATCGGTATCCATACGGAATACCCAATCGTGTGAACAATGTTTCAATCCTTCATTAAGCGCTTTACCTAAGCCCAAGTTTTTTGGCAATTTCACTAAGTTTAAGGGTAATTTGGTTTCGAATTCAGAAACCACGGCTTCCAATTCAGGTGTGACAGCACCATCAAACACCAACACAATCTCATCTGCTGGATGGGTTTGAGCCACTAAACTTTCAAAACATTCTCTTAAATATTGTGGATTTTCCTTAATGTATAAGGACATTAAAACTGAAAATTTCATACTTCTCTATCTAATAAGTTATCTACATAAACCGTTTCAAATTAATTGCCAATTTAGGTGAAATTAAAACTACAAAGGCAATGACTAGCTGCTTAATACTTTTCGTTAATTTAAAAATTTCAAAATAGTAAAAAGCCGCTTTACGGGATAAATTCATAATATGTGGGTAAGCCAACATATATTGTGCGTTGATGGCAAAATTCTTTTCTTGCTCTGCCGTTTTCACATAATTTTCACGGATATAATCAATCGCTTTTTGCGTATTAGTGGTATCTGTTGATACGCTAGAACGCTTGGTATGGAAGGTACAATAAGTCAACGGCTCAGCCACTTTGTAGGCTTTAAACGTTGGATCTTGTACAAGTTTCAGCAAGAAATCATAGTCTTCTAAAGAACGAAGTGCGGTCGATAATCCGCCGATTTTTAAAAACAGCTCTTTTTTCACCCCAATCATCGGCATACCACCAATTTTATTCGCCAGTAAAATTCGCTCTACGCTAATCTCTTGCGGCTCAATCGGGTTAGTCACATAGCTAAAACCTTCATTCACCATTTCACATTTAGCTGGATGGTAAACAAAGTTAACATCAGTATGTTCAGCAATTACATCGGCTAATTTCTGACATTTATCATTTGCAAAACGATCATCGTCATCAAGGAATAACAGCCATTCATTATCCGCATTTCTTGCTCCGATATTACGGCTTTCTGCTGCGCCTTGATTGCTTTCGTTACGAATCACTTTAACTGCAAATGGATACGATTGTGTCACTTCAACAGGTTCTTTCGAGCAATCATCCACAATCACCACATCAAAATTATAGGTAGTTTGCTTAGTTAAACTTTCCAATAAGGCAGGAATCTCTTCTTTCCGATTATAAGAAGGCACGATGATACTAAACATCTTTCGGCTCCTGTTGTTTAAATAAAATAAGTTGTTTACCGTGAGTGCCAAAAAGCGATAAGAACATCAGCATGACAAACATAATGCC
>CAKQTN010000068.1:0-6512 GCA_934276625.1 uncultured Haemophilus sp. | reverse complement strand
CCCATATCATCGGTGCCTTTACGATGTGGATTGGCAAGCCAAGCGGCATTTTCATTGGCATTGGCATCCCATGTTTTGGTGCCAAGCTTACGGAAATCTGCCGCATTGTCATAACCACGGATATAACCTAAAAATTCCGCAATCGCCGCTTTCCAATAGCTTTTACGCGTGGTAATTAAGGGGAATTGATTATTAGCAACATCATATTCTAAATCCGCATTAATCACTGTAAGGCAACGCTTACCAGTACGCTCATTAGCAATCCACTCACCCTCATTTACAATACGTCGGCAAAGATCTAAATATTGTTTCATAAAAAACTCCTTACTGATGAACCGCACTTTTTGCGCGATTGTATGCCCATGCCATAATTAATCCACCACCAATAATCATCGGTAAGCAAAGAGCTTGGCCGCGTGTCATGATGCCTAAGAAAGATTCCACTTCCGGCTCACGGACATATTCAACGATAAAACGGAAAATCCCGTAACAAATCAGGAATAATCCAGCTACCGAACCTACAGGACGAGGCTTTTTAATAAAGACATTCAGAATAATAAACAGCACGAAACCTTCTAAGAACGCCTCATAAAGCTGTGAAGGATGGCGAGGCAACAACAATGGATCATTTGGGAAAATCATGGCCCAAGGCACATCCGTTTCTCGTCCCCAAAGTTCTAAATTGATGAAGTTACCAATTCGTCCCATCCCTAAACCAAATGGAATCAAGGGGGCTACAAAATCTGCCGTCTGCCAAAAACTTCTTTTTTGAGAATAAGAGGTCCAAATCATTGAGATAATCACCCCAATTAATCCACCATGGAATGACATCCCCCCTTCCCAAACACGAAATAAATACAGCGGGTCTTGCACAAAATGATCAAAATTATAGAAGAAAACATCACCAATGCGACCACCTAAGAACACGCCCATAAAGCCATTAAAAAGTAACGTATCTACTTGCTCGACGGTCCAACCACTATTTGGTTGATTGGCACGACGAACCGCTAGCCAACGAGCAAAGATAAAGCCTAATAAATACATTAAACCATACCAACGCAGCCCAATATTGCTATCACCGAAAGTGAAAATAGTCGGATCAAAATGTGGAAGCATCAAAAATTCTGAATTCATAACATTCCTTATTTCATAAACATATCAACTGCGATCGCAACTAATAACAAGGCAAAGCCTTTTTTCAAGGTTGGGACAGGGAGTTTGGAGGTCGCTGTTGCCCCTAATTTAGAAGTGAAAAATGAAGTCCCTGTAATACCAAGCACGGCAGGTAAATAAACATAGCCTAGGGAATAATCTGGCATGGAAGGATTGCCCCAACCACTCACCATAAAGCTAAACATGCCTGATAAACCAAGAAGTGCCCCACAGAATGCAGAAGAACCGATGGCTTTTTTCATATCAATCCCGCGGGAATTTAAAAATGGCACGATAAAACCACCACCGCCAACTCCAGCAGCACTTGATGCCATCCCAATTAAAATACCACCAATAACAGATGCTTGTGTTGTTAAAGGTTTGGTTTTCCCTGTGTTTTTCTTAATAGAAATCACCATTTTTGCCGCTAAATATACGACTAAACAGGCAAAGATTTTGGCTGATACATCACGATCAAGTTTGCCAATAAATAAACCAGAGATAAAGACCGAGATCATCACCATAGGTGCCAATACTTTCACGGCACTCCAGACTATATTACCTAGTTTATGGTGACGCTGTGCAGAAGAAAATCCAGTAATCACAATGGTTGCAAATGAAGTCCCTAATGCGGTGGACATCAGCAAGGGGTCAGGTACGCCTACCATCGGCAATAAATAAACCAAGGTTGGGACGATAATTAACCCACCACCAATGCCAAATAATCCGGCAAGAAAACCAACAACAGACCCGACAAGTAAACAAAGTAGAATAAAAGTGAGCATTATTGCCCCCTTGATTTATAAAACGAACGTTTTTGATATTTAGAAGAACCATTTTTACGCGGCGCATGATAAGGTTTATTTGTCTCATGCTCTTGCGAATTTTCAAGCAATGTTTTTTCGTTTCCAAACATCACTTGGGCAAACTCTTTCATCGCTTTGCGATAAACATCTTTCTTAAAGGACACAACCTGACGTACGGGATACCAAAAACTTACCCAACGCCAACCATCAAATTCTGGTGATTTTGTTGTGTTCATATTAATATTTTTTTCATCCCCCACTAATTGCAACAAAAACCAACGTTGTTTTTGCCCAATACACACGGGTTTGCTGTCATAACGCAGCAATCTTTTCGGCAGCTTATAACGCAACCAATGTTTAGACGCGTAAAGCACCTTCACATCTTTGGGTTGCAAACCAACCTCTTCATATAATTCACGATACATGGCTTGTTCGGCACTTTCATTATCGTTAATTCCACCTTGCGGGAATTGCCACGAATTCTGCCCGTATCGTTTAGCCCAAAGCACCTGCCCTTTGCGATTACAAATGACAATGCCTACATTTGGACGGTAGCCATCAAAATCGATCACTATCGTTCACCTTAAATTTTGTACAAAAATAATTTGCAGATTGTTTCATAAATTCGCTTTTTTATCAACCGAATGGGCATATTTACCCTATTGTGGATAACTCTGTGGGTAACGCTTGAATAGTCTAAATTTACCTGTGTATGAAGTTCAAAAACGGCTTTTCACTCTTCACTTTTTTCATTTCTGCATAACATTTAATCAAAAATTTCTCGAAAAAAATGACCGCACTTTTTCTCATCAAAGTGCGGTCAAAAATTCAGCCATTTTTTAGTTTAAACATTCCTTGCTTGGTGAAGAAATAACAGCGGTGAGTTATTCAATATTTCTGTGGATAAAATTGTGATTGAGCAAATCGCATGTGTTGCATAACTCTTTTCAGTATTTTATCTTCAATTTTAGAGTAAAAAATTTATCTTTAATTTCATGAAGATAACGCTTATTCACAGACACCATCTTATTCACATTCAAGTAAAAATTTTAGTGGTTATTTTTCATCCAAGCCTTTTTTGACTAACGCTAAATAGCGTTCCCATTCAAAATATTGACCAGGATCGATCTTACGATCAGGCGAAATATCGCAATGACCAACGATACGAGCAAGCGTTATTTTCGGGTAAGCTTGCATAATATCTCGTGTTAATGCAGCAAGCACTTGGTATTGCTCCGCTGTAAAAGGTTGTTCATTACTGCCCTCTAGCTCAATCCCAATCGCAAAATCATTGCATTTATCGCGTCCTTCAAAGCAAGAAAGCCCCGCATGCCATGCTCTATCATTGAAACTAACATACTGTGTCACCTTGCCATCCCGTTCAATTAAACAATGGGCAGACACGCGAAATTGATAAATTTCTTCAAAATAAGGATGGATGGTTGGATCGAGTTTTCCTTGGAAAAAGTCATCAACATATCCCCCACCAAATTGTTCTGGCGGCAAACTGATGTAATGAATGACGAGTAATGAAATATCCTCTACATCAGGACGTTCATCAAAATGTGGTGAAATCACTTTTCTTGTCTGGCTCAACCAGCCATTTTTTATCTTATTCATCTGTTTTTCTGCGATTAAATTTTATTTTTGCGATCGAGATCGCAAAAGAAGTGCGGTCAGTTTCACTTTCATTTTTCCCTTTTACACAATATTGCAGCCAATCCTGGCATTTTTTTATTCAACCTTATTCAACCAAAAGGAAATTTAATTTAATGAAACTGACTTTTTCTAAACCTTTGCATAAAGGTTTTACGTTAATTGAATTGATGATCGTGATTGCGATTATTGCTATTCTCGCGACGATCGCCATTCCGTCTTATCAAAATTATACCAAAAAAGCGGCTATCTCCGAATTGTTGCAAGCATCTGCACCTTATAAATCTGATGTGGAGTTATGTGTCTATAGCACCAATGCCCCGACAAACTGTTCAGGTGGTTCAAATGGCATTGCAGCAGACATCACTACTGCAAAAGGCTATGTCAAATCCATCACCACGAAATCGGGTGTGATTACGGTGACAGGAAATGGTGCATTAGATGGGATCAGTTATTCTTTAACGGCGACAGGTTCAACCTCATCAGGTGTCACCTGGACAACCGCTTGCCCAAGCAATGCAGATTTATTCCCTGCGGGTTTCTGCTCTTCAGCTAAATAGCGAAACATGGCTTATCAAGCAATCGCAAAAAATGGCGAGGTTTATCATATCTCGCCACAATATTGGCAACAAAACCAACAGCAACAAGCTTTGCTGTTGCGTTACTTTGCGCTCCCTCTTAAAGAAGACGAACACCATTTATGGCTTGCGGTGGATTCGCTGAATAATCTTGCAGCTTGTGAAACCTTTGCTTTTTTAAGTGGAAAATTGGTTGAACCGATTTTATTTGAAACGACTCAACTCAAACAACTTTTACAATCCCTTGCACCTAAAGCCAATCAAATAGAAGAACAAACGACGTTTTATCATCATTCAGAAGACGAAAGCACGGCTAATTTATCTAATGAAGATGAACCCGTTATTCAATTATTAAACAGTATTTTTGAAACAGCCCTGCAAAAAAATGCCTCCGATATTCATTTAGAAATTCAGCCAAATGGGCTCTTAATTCGTTTACGTATTGATGGTGTACTCCAACCACAACCGGTAATCAGTAAATCGCTCGCCAATCGGGTAATTTCTCGCCTAAAACTCTTAGCCAAACTGGATATCAGTGAAACTCGATTACCACAAGATGGCCGCTTTCAATTCAAAACGACGTTCTCCGATATTTTAGATTTCCGACTTTCTACCTTGCCCACGCATTGGGGAGAAAAAGCGGTATTACGATTACAACAAAATAAACCTGTTCAACTAAGTTTCGCTGAATTGGGCATGACACAAAATCAACAAAGTCAATTTCAACACGCGCTCAGCCAACCGCAAGGTTTAATCCTGGTGACAGGCCCAACGGGAAGTGGAAAAAGTATCTCGCTTTATACCGCACTTCAATGGCTCAATACGCCAGATAAACATATTATGACGGCAGAAGATCCCGTTGAAATTGAATTAGAGGGCATCATTCAAACTCAAGTGAATCCGCAAATCGGTTTAGATTTTAGCCGATTACTTCGTACATTTTTACGACAAGATCCCGACATTATTATGCTTGGTGAAATTCGAGACGAAGAAAGTGCATTGATGGCATTAAGAGCGGCTCAAACAGGTCATCTAGTACTTTCTACCTTACATACCAACGATGCCATCTCAGCCATTTCACGCTTGCAACAATTAGGCATTCAATCTCACGAAATTGAAAACAGTCTCTTATTAGTTATCGCACAACGATTGGTACGCAAACGTTGCTTAAAGTGCGGTCAACATTTTAGTGAGTCTTGCGATTGCCATCAGGGATATCGAGGTCGTATTGGTGTGTATCAATTTTTACAATGCGAAAACAATCGCTACCAAACTGATTTCGATTCACTTTATCAAAGCGCGTTAGAAAAAGTAAAAGATCACGTCACCGATCTCGATGAGATTCAACGCGTGTTAGGCAAAAAATAGGAGTATCTATGGCAAAGCAAAAACTCTTTTATTTCCAAGCCTATGATCAGCGGCAACAGTGGCAAAAAGGCAGTCTGGTTGCACAATCTAAACAAGCTGCACAATTTCAATTAATCGCAAAAGGTTTTAGTCAAATTCGTTTGCAACAAGATTGGCAACTAAATCAGAAACCTAAAAATGCAGAAATCAGTGCTTTATTGAATCAACTGGCTACATTACTCAGTTCTGCCATTCCATTAAAAAATGCACTACATATTTTGCAAGACAACTGCACGCAATTGGGATTGCATCAGTGGCTTGGTGCCTTAATTGAGTTAATTGAAAGTGGTCTTCCGTTTTCACAAAGCTTAGAAATACAAGGAAAGTATTTAAATTTTCAAGAAATTCAGCTCATTCAGGTGGGAGAAATGACAGGAAAACTGGCAGAGGTATGCACTAAAATTGCTGAACGTCGAACGCAATCATTAACGCTTCAACGCAAATTACAAAAAATTATGCTTTATCCTGCCATGGTATTAGGTATTTCGCTTTCACTTACGTTAATTTTATTACTCTTCGTTGTACCGCAATTTGCTGAAATGTATGGCGAAAACTCAGCTGAGTTACCTACATTAACCGCTGTATTATTAGCCATATCTCAATTCCTACAACATCATTTTATTTCATTGATGATTGTCTGTATTTTCGCTCTTTTTATTCTGAAGATGGCATTAAAACATTCTCTTTGGCTGAATCAAAAAAAGAATGTGCTGATTAGTCGCATGCCGATTTGGGGCAATATCATTTGCCTTTCTCGTTTAATCAGTTTTAGTCATAACCTGCAATTAATGCTTCAATCCGGAGTGGCATTAACGCCAGCGTTAAATAGCTTCCTACCCAAACAACAAACCTGGCAAACACAACGTACCTTAAAAGGCGATATTCTGCTACAACAAGAAGTGCGGTCAATTTT
>CAKQTN010000067.1:0-6515 GCA_934276625.1 uncultured Haemophilus sp. | reverse complement strand
ACATCTTCCTCATCAAATTCGTCTTCAATATCACCGACAATTTGTTCGAGAATGTCTTCGATGGTCACCAAACCTGATACCGCACCAAACTCATCCACCACAATCGCCATGTGGAAACGCTCAGAGCGAAAATCTTTTAACATACGATCAACACGTTTACTTTCCGGCACAATCACAACTGGACGCAACAACTTGGAAAGTTCGAACTCTTCCGCATCTTCACGTAAAAACTTAAGCAAATCTTTTGCGTGCAAAATACCTTCAATATTATCGCGGTCATCCGTATCTGCAATCACAGGAAAACGAGAGTGGGCCGATTCAATAATGGTATTCAAGCAGGCATCGAGATCTTGATTCGATTCAATAAATACAATTTGCGAGCGTGGAATCATGATATCGCGCACACGAAGCTCTGCAATTTCCATTACCCCTTCAATCATCTCACGAGTGTTTTGATCGATTAAATCGTTTTGTTCTGAATCGCGAATCACTTCGACGAGTTCTTCACGGTTTTTCAACTCACCTTGGAAAAAGCGGCCAATAAGTGATTGGAAAAAAGATTTTTTAGTTGTTTCAGTTTGATTACTCGAATGTTCTTCGTTCATAAAATTAAATGTGTTACTGTCGGATTGACTGCGTAAAAAGTAGCATATTTTGACAAAAATCGCAAAAAACTTAAGCTAAATAGCTGAAAATAAAGTGCGGTTAAAAAACTTGGTAATTTTTAACCGCTCTTAAACAAATAACCACAAAACTTTAGAAAATAAGCTATATTCATCAATCCTTCGTAATAGCTATATCTGAAAGAATTAAAAGACAACCTTTATCTCTATGATACACGTCACTTATTATCCCTTGCATTTCAACCTTCTGATGTTTCTCTATTCTTTCTTTCGCCCACTCATAATAGTAAGATCCATGCTCTTTTCCTATATCACTAAAAATATAAATATTTTCCTCAACTTTCGTTAAAAGAAATGCTCTTTTTTGATATTCGATTGTTTCCATATAATCACCAGGCAAAACACCGTAATAACGAGTAATTAATAGGAACTCTGGAGAATTAAATTGAACTGGCACGCCCTCAACTGTAATTAAACCTGTGACATAATTCTCTTTATCAGAAGCACATATTTTTTTAACTGAATCAGAAATTACCCCTTTAGAACCATAGTTAATTTGGTTAAGGCCTGAGGTTGCTGTTCTCAACTTGGCTCTAGCATTATCTATTGACAACGCAATATCATGAGCCGAACATCCAGATAAAAGAATCGCTATAAATAAGATTAATTTTTTCATAATATTATTGAAACCTTGGTTAAGTTGAACTATATCATTTATATCTAATAAGATTATAAAATAGGTTAACTATTTAACTTAAACCTAAACTCTGTCCACTGGTAATAGCGTTCACCTGCTTTTTGAATACCGCCATAATTTTGCCATTCTGGGTGGTTTGGAGTATCGGGAAGGCATTGGGTTTCAAGGGCTATGCCGCTGAAATCTTGATAAGTACTGTTTGCTCGAGTTGGAGTGCCTGCAAGATAGTTTCCCGTATAAACCTGTAATGCGGCTTGGGATGTGAGCACTTCAAGGCTTAAATCTTCATTAGGGGAAGTCAATAATACACAAGGTTTTTGCCATGCTTTATTGACGATAAAAGAATGATCGTAACCTTTTGTTACCACTTGATCGCCTTGTTGGAAATCTTGTGCGATTGGTTTTGCCACACGAAAATCAAAGCTGGTATTCACCACATGCTTAAGTGGTGAATTTGGGATGCCTTCGCCATCAACCGGTAAATAGAAATCCGCATTAAGGCGTAATGTATGATTTCTCACATCACTACCCTGCTCAGCATTTTCCAAATTGAAATAAGCGTGATTCGTTAAGTTAAGTGCGGTATTTTTATCACTTTCTGCTTCATATTCAATTTTTACGCTATTTTCATCAGTTAATGTATAAATCACATTGACTTGTACATTGCCTTCAAAACCTTGATCACCATCTGGAGATACAAGGGAAAAACGCACAAAATTCTGACCGCACTCTTCCATTTTCCAACGGCGTTTATCAAAGCCTTCTTTACCACCATGTAATTGATGTTTGCCTTGATTCGCGACCAGATGGATTGTTCGCTCACCTAATTCAAATTGGGCGTTAGCAATACGGTTCGCATAGCGTCCTACGCTTGCGCCCAAATAAGCAGTTTGCTGAGGATAATCTTCCACTTTGCAGCCGAGTAACACTTCTCGCAACTCACCATTCACCGGGACTTTGCAAGAAAGCCAAGTGGCTCCCCAATCCATAAATTGCACAGTCATGCCATTTGAATTGGTGAGTTGAACAAGTTGATAAGGCTGTCCATCTGGTGCATTGAACGCCGTTTTTTCTAGCATAGACTCACTCCTTGTGAGGCTGTGCAAACGTAGAAATCTTCTTTTAAACCCGTTTGTTTCTCATAATTATTGGCAATAATTTTACGCACTTCTTCAACTTTATCATGAGGTGCAAGGGCAACAATGCAGCCACCAAAGCCACCGCCTGTCATTCTCGCACCACCGGTTTTACCAATCACTAATTGAGCAAGTTCAACAAGATAATCGATTTGCGGTACGGTAATCTCAAAATCGTCACGCATGGACTCGTGAGATTGCCCCATTAACTCGCCTAATTTGGTTAAATCGTTATGTTTTAACGCTTCAACCGCATCAAGCACACGTTGATTTTCAGTCACCACATGGCGTGCACGTTTAGCCACTAAAGAATTAAGTGCGGTCAATTCTGCTTCTCTTTTTTGGAATTCTTCTACTGACACATCACGCAACGCTTTCACACCAAAGAATTCTGCAGCTTTTTCACATTGCCAACGGCGTGTATTGTATTCACCCGTCACCAAATCATGGGGTACATTTGAGTTCACAATGATAACAGCGACATCTTTCGGCACAGGCGTTGGCTGTGTTTCTAAGCTACGGCAATCAATCATTAAGAGATGATCTTTTTGTCCTAAAGCAGAAATTAATTGATCCATGTTTCCGCAATTTGCGCCTACAAATTTGTTTTCAGCTTTTTGACCAATTAAAGCAATTTCTGTATGTGTTAAAGGTAAATCACTGAGTTGTTGGCAGAACTTACCCGTCGCTACTTCAAGAGCAGCAGAAGAACTCAAACCAGAAGAATGTGGTACATTTCCAGAAATCACTAAATCAGCACCTTGTTTAAATTGTGGGTAACGTTCTTGAATAAATTTCACAACGCCACGCACATAATTTGCCCATTTTTGCTCACTTTGAGGGAAATCTTCATCAAGAGAAAAGGTATCCTCAAGATCAAGATCTGCCGCATAAACATTCCAAATATGGTCAGCACGTTTTGAGCCCGCAATGGCTGTACCATAATTGATTGCACAAGGCATCACAAAGCCATCATTGTAGTCGGTATGTTCACCGATAATGTTCACACGACCTGGCGCATATACGGTCAGTTCAGGTTGCTTATTATATTTTTGCGTAAAAATGTGTTGGGATTTTTGGACTGGAGTCATATTATTTTCCTTTATCTTTCATACTCCCCCTTAACTCAAGAGGGAAAGGATTTCTTAACGTTCTTTGTAATGTACTTCGCTTAACGCACGTAATCTTTCTGCAGCTTGTTCAGCGGTGAGGTCACGTTGGCTTTCACCTAGCATTTCATAACCTACCATAAATTTGCGAACCGTAGCTGAACGCAACAACGGTGGATAAAAATGCGCATGAAGCTGCCAATGTTCGTTATCTTCACCATTAAATGGTGCAGCATGGAAGCCCATCGAATAAGGGAAAGACGTTTCAAATAAGTTATCGTATTTTGTTGCCAGTTTTTTCAATATCACGGCAAGATCTTTAGCTTGAGCCTCGGTTAATTCTGTTAAGCGTTTAACATGCACTTTTGGCAATAACAGGGTTTCAAACGGCCATACCGCCCAATAAGGCACTAGGGCAACCCAGTGCTCGGTTTCCACCACAATACGTTCTTTTTTCTCTAATTCTTTTTGAACGTAGTCCACTAAAAGTATAGAACCCTGTTTTTCATAATAATTTCGTTGAGCAGCATCTTCACGCGCCACTTCATTCGGTAAAAAGCTATTTGCCCAAATTTGTCCGTGCGGATGGGGATTGGAACATCCCATTGCCGCGCCTTTATTTTCGAAAATCTGTACCCACTGATATTTTTGACCCAGTTCACGCAATTGCTCTTGCCACACTTTAATCACTTCTTCAATTTCAAGTGCGGTCAATAATGGCAAGGTTTTGCTGTGATCTGGTGAAAAACAAATAACACGGCTTTCACCACGAGCTTGGCTCATTTGGAAAAGAGGATCGGCTGATTGCTCTGGCGCTGGTGTATCTTCTAATAAAGCCGAGAAATCATTTTTGAATACATAAGGTTTATGGTAATCCGGATTAGGTTCGCCCGTGATACGTTTATTACGCGGGCAAAGATAACAATTTGGATCGTGGCTTGGCTTTTGTTCCTCACTTACTTTTTCTTGTTGCCCCTGCCATGGACGTTTAGCACGATGTGGCGAGACTAAAACCCATTGGTCAATTAACGGATTATAACGACGATGTGGATGATCTGTCGGTTCAAATACGGTTTCGCTCATATTTTTGCTCCAAAATGTAAACGATTACAAAAAATTTTCTCATAAGATAACAAATTAAAAAAAATAAACCGTGATCATTATCACAAAATCAGGAAATAAGCCGCTCATCCAATCACTTTTTTGTGACGAATGTAGCATTTTTGAAAGTAACCGCTTTCAATTTTATTCAAATTTACTATGATAATTGCTATGAAAAAATGAATGAGAGCCCTGTTATGCCTACAATTCGAGATGTTGCTGAATTAGCTTGCGTGTCGGTTGCCACTGTTTCCCGGGTGATTAATCGCTCCCCATCTGTGAGTGAAAAAACCCGTTACTCGGTACAACGCGCGATGGAAGTCTTAAATTATCAACCCAATGCAAACGCACAAGCTCTGGCAGTACAAAATACTGATACCATTGGCGTGGTGGTTACCGATGTAACGGATCCGTTCTTTGCTATCCTGGTCAAATCAGTCGATAAAGTCGCTGAAGAGCATCAAAAAACGATTTTGATCGGCATTGGATACCATCATGCAGAAAAAGAGCGTGAAGCCATTGATACCTTGCTACGCAAGCGTTGCAGCTGTTTGGTCGTTCATTCCAAAGCCCTTTCTGACGAAGAGTTACAGCATTATTTAGAAAATGTACCCGGTATGGTGGTGATTAACCGTGTGATTGCAGGCTATGAAAATCGTTGTGTCAGCCTTGATAACCGCCAAGGTACCTATCTTGCCACTGAAATGCTGATTCGTTATGGCCATAAGCACATCGCCTATATTGGTTCTAATCACGGTATTTTAGATGAAACAGAACGTAAGGAAGGCTACTTAGAGGCCTTAGAAGCGCATAACTTCCCCATTGTAGAACAAGCCATTGTGCATAATTCACCTGATTTTGAAGGTGGTGAAAAGGCCATGATTGATTTATTGAGCTACAACTCTAACTTAACCGCTGTAGTGGCCTATAACGATACGATGGCAGCAGGTGCGATTTCTGTTTTAAATGAAAACAATATCAAAGTCCCGAAACAATTTTCCATTGTAGGATTTGATGATATGCCGATTGCTCGATATTTAATTCCGAAACTCACCACAATTCGCTATCCAATTGATTTAATGGCAAATTATGCAGCAAAACTGGCATTAAGTTTAGTCGATTCGTCTATTGTCACACCGACTGTTGTTCAATTTAATCCAACATTGGTGAGACGTTTTTCCGTAGAAAATGCAATAAAACCGTGATGGAGATCACAAATTTAAACATTGCTATGTAATCGTTTTCATTTATGTGAGTTTGATCACAGATTAACAGTTTTGATTTCGTTATGATGCATTCAGTTGCAATAGATGTACGCAACATTCCTCTATTTGATATATAAAAAATCAACAATAAAATCTCTTTCTCTACATAGGAGCGTTTTTATGAAAAAGACAGCAGTATTAAGTGCAGTCGCTTTAGCAATCGGTTTAGGTTCAGCAACTTCTGGTTTTGCAGCCGATAACCGCATTGGTGTTACCATTTATAAATATGATGACAACTTCATGTCATTAATGCGTAAAGAAATCGATAAAGAAGCGAAAGCGCTTGGCGGCATTGAGTTATTAATGAATGACTCTCAAAATGCACAATCTATTCAAAATGACCAAGTGGATGGTTTGCTTTCTAAAGGTGTTAAAGCTTTAGCGATTAACTTAGTAGACCCAGCAGCAGCTTCAACTGTTATCAAGAAAGCTAAACAAGATGACATTCCTGTTGTTTTCTTCAATAAAGATCCAGGTGCAAAAGCAATTGGTAGCTACGATCACGCTTACTATGTTGGTACAGACCCGAAAGAATCTGGTTTAATCCAAGGTGACTTAATTGCGAAACAATGGAAAGCAATGCC
>CAKQTN010000066.1:0-6675 GCA_934276625.1 uncultured Haemophilus sp. | reverse complement strand
GTTTCTTTGGCAGCTTCAGCAGCCGCTTTTTTTGCTTTAGCTCTTGCTATGGCTGCTGCGATAGCGGCTTTTTTCGGGTCAAGCGCGGTTGATTTTTCATCTGTTTTTTCTACCGCACTTTCAGTTTCATTTGTTGTAACAGCTTCACTTTGAGCGGCAGCTTTCTTGGCTTTAGCTCTCGCAATGGCTGCAGCTACTGCGGCTTTTTTCGGATCAAGTGCGGTTGGATTTTCATCTGTTTTTTCTACTGCACTTTCAGTTGTATTTGTTGCAACTGTTTCACCTTGAGCAGCAGCTTTCTTCGCTTTGGCTCTTGCAATGGCAGCAGCTACTGCAGCTTTTTTCGGATCAAGTGCGGTTGGATTTTCATCTGTTTTTTCTACCGCGCTTTCAGTTGCATTTGTCGCAACTGTTTCACCTTGAGCGGCCGCTTTTTTCGCTTTGGCTCTCGCAATGGCCGCAGCTACTGCAGCTTTTTTCGGATCAAGTGCGGTTGGATTTTCATCTGTTTTTTCTACCGCGCTTTCAGTTGCATTTGTCGCAACTGTTTCACCTTGAGCAGCTGCTTTTTTCGCTTTTGCTCTTGCGAGAGCAGCTGCAACAGCCGCTTTCTTCGCCTCTTTTTCGTCAGTTTGTGACATTGTTGCATCCGTCACAGTGCCTGTATATGCTTGTGCTTGTTGTTTAGCAAGACGGCGGGCTTTACGTTGCTCCATGAGCTCATGGTTATCCGGTAAGATTTCACCTTTCTCAGATACAATAGTTTTTGTTTCTTTATTTGCTGCTGAACCCGCTTGTTTTGCTTTCAAGCGTTCTAATGCCGCTTTAACCGGGTCTTCACCTTTTTGTTTTGCAAGCTCTTCACGGCGAGCTTCTGCCGCGCGTTGTGAACGTGCTTTACGCTCTTGTTCTTCACGCTCCATACGGGCTTGTTTGGCTTCAAAACGGATTTTAGCTTCTTCAGCTTTTTTCGCTTTTTCTTTAATTTCCCAAATTTTGGCTTTTTCTTGTCGGAAATATTGAATAAGCGGAATATGGCTTGGGCAAACATAAGCACACACGCCACATTCAATACAATCTTTTAAGCTGTATTCTTCAGATTTTTGGTGATCTTCACTGCGAGCATACCAATAAAGTTGCTGTGGCATTAAATTAACAGGGCAAGCGTCAGAACAAGCAGAGCAGCGGATACAAGATTGTTCCGGTTCGGGTTCACCATATTCAAAATGATCAGGTGCCAATAGACAGTTAATTAATTTGGTGACGGGGGCATTGAGATCTGAAAGTTGCAAGCCCATCATTGGTCCACCTGCAAAAACAGGGAAGCGTTCGTCATATTGATAGCCAACTTGTGCCAATAAGTGGTCAACTGGTGTACCTAAGCGAACCCAGTAATTGCCTTTCTCGGAAATTTTATCACCCGTAAGCGTGACGACACGTTCAATTAATGGTTCATCATTAATGACCGCTCTTTTTATCGCAAAAGCTGTACCGACATTATGCATCAATACGCCAATATCGTAAGAACGTCCGCCACTTGGCACTTCCATGCCGGTAAGCAAATAAATCAGCTGTTTGGCTGCACCAGATGGATATTTAGTCGGAATTACGCGCAATTCAATGTCATTTGCACCATGCAGCGATTGTTGAACAGCTTGAATCGCTTCGGGTTTATTGTCTTCAACCGCAATCACCACTTTTTCAGGACGTAAGATATAACGTAAGATGCGAATCCCTTCGATCATTTCATCCGTGTAATCACGCATTAAGCGGTCATCACAGGTAATATAGGGTTCACATTCCGCGCCGTTAATAATTAAGAGTTTAACTTTCTTTTCAGCCGATTGGATTTTGGCGGCAGTCGGGAATACCGCACCACCTAAGCCGGCAACGCCTGCTTGATAAATACGATCAATAAGTTGTTCGACAGGTAATGTGAAGAATTCTTCAAGCGGGAATTGCTCACGCCATTTATCCAAACCATCCGCTTGAATATGAATCATATCCTCGGTTAAACCAGAAGGATGGGGCGCAACATGTTTTCCGATAAATTTTACCGTACCAGAAGTCGGCGCATGAACAGGTAAGGTTCTTAAGCCATCACCTTGTGTTAAAGGTTGACCTTTAAGCACATAATCGCCTTCTTTAACTAATAGAATTCCTGCAGAGCCAGCGTGTTGTTTAATCGGCACATAAAAGTCATGAGCAAGTTCAGATTGCTGAATAGGGGATTGGTTTGATTGAGATTTCATTTCAGGAGGATGAATACCGCCTTTAAAATCCCAAATTTTGCCGGATTTAAATCTTGTTAATACATCAGCCATATTATTCCGACTCCCCAACCACTAATTTTTTCTCGATTTCTGTGGTGTTTACAACCGGAATGACTAATTTAGGATCAAATTTCCAGTTCCAATTATCAATATCTTTTTTCACTTTAATCATGGAAATACAATCTGTCGGACAAGGTGCCACGCAAAGTTCACAGCCAGTACAGAGATCAGGAATAATAGTATGCATAGCTTTATTTGTACCAATAATGGCATCAACAGGGCAGGCTTGAATGCATTTGGTACAGCCAATACACATATTTTCATCAATAAAGGCAACCATTTCTTCAGGTTCTGCGACATCATCCATTGCAGGGACATCAACGCCCATGATTTCGGCAATTTTTACGACTGTTGGACGACCACCAGGCACGCATTTTGTGATAACGTCACCATTAGCAATCGCTTCAGCATAAGGCTTACAGCCAGGATAGCCGCATTGCCCACATTGGCTTTGCGGTAAGATGGCATCAATTTTTTCGACGATGGGATCTGCTTCGACTTTTAATTTAATCGAAGCAAAGCCTAAAATCGCACCAAAAATTAAAGCGAGAACGGTTACTGAAATTAAGATAAACATTATTTTTTAGTGTTATTCCAAAATAATCCGAGAAAAATCACTGTTACAGTAATAAACATCAAGAGATAAATCATTTTACTAATCCGGCGAAGCCCATAAAGGCGAGAGACATCAAACCGGCCGTAATTAATGCGATAGACGAGCCACGAAACGTAATGGGGACATCTGCAGCAACAAGGCGTTCACGCAATGCGGCAAATAAAACTAAAACCAGAGCAAAACCTAAAGAGGCGCCAAAACCATAAATGACGGATTCAGTTAAATTGTGTGCCAAATTGACGTTTAATAATGCCACGCCGAGTACTGCACAGTTTGTGGTAATCAGTGGTAAGAAAATCCCTAATAAGCGATAAAGTGATGGGCTCGTTTTATTGATTACCATTTCAGTAAATTGAACCACGACGGCAATCACCAAAATGAAAACTAAAGTGCGCAAAAATGTAGCATTTAGCGGCATTAAAATATAACTATCGACTAAATAAGAACACAATGATGCGACGGTTAATACAAATGTCGTAGCAAGCCCCATACCTATTGCTGTTTCAATCTTTTTGGACACACCCATAAATGGACAAAGTCCTAAGAATTTGACCAAAACGAAGTTATTGATTAATGCAGTACTGATAACGAGTAGAATATAATGTGTCATTGCGTCTAAATTTATTTTATATAAGTGGCGTATTATCCCTGTTTATCGCCTTGAGAACAATAAAAAATTCGGGGTAGTGCGGTCAGTTTTTCCTTTGTTTTTTATTTGTTCATTGGTTCTACCTGGCTATGTTGAAAATAGCGATATAGCTGAGGTAGCAATTGAGAAATCAAATTAAGTTGCTGGTATGGCAGTGCAAAGACCGCATTGTTTTTGGCTTGGGTTTCATCCCACTGAATTTTTTTAAGGCTTTGTTCAATACTATTTTGGAGCTTTTCAAAAATTTCAGGACGAAGTTTTTCGATATTTTCCAGTGTATATAAAACCTTTTTCGCAACAGGATAAAAGTCTGACAAAAACTCGGTAGTTTGTTGTAATTGTGCCATTTTATTACGATATGCCCCTAAAGCAGAAATATAGCTTAATAGGGAATAATTCATTTTTAACAAGTCAAAACCTTCCTGCAAATAGGCCTGATATTTCTTCGGCTCATTATTCATATTGGAAAGCGTTGTGCTTAATGCTGCCGCATATTGATGAGCGTTACGGCGTGCAATACGGTATTTTAAATTATCGCTTTTACCAAATTGCAGTTGGCTAATAATGTGTAAGAAATATTGCGCATCACTTTGAATGGCTTGACGGCTCACTTTATCGAGTTGGAGATATTTCCAATCCGGCCATAGATAAGAAACCGCAAACCATGCAATGGCTGAACCTAAGACTGTATCAATGAGGCGAGGGAAGAGCGCCGATTGTGTGTCAAATCCCATCACATCGAAACTGATCAATACCTGTAAGGTAATAAAGAACGTTGAGAAACTGTAATTATTACTGCGGAAGAAGAAAAAGAGCGTACTGGTCACCACCATTAAGCCAAGTTTCATCTCTAATGTAGGATTGAGGTAAGGCAATAAGGAGCCAATAATCACCCCTAAAATCGTACCAATAATACGCTGGCGTAACCGCACTTTGGTTGCGGAATAGTTTGGTTGACACACAAAGACCGCGGTAAGCAAAATCCAGTAACCCAAATTAAATTGGAAAAATTCAACAATTGCGCAACACAAAAACACCACGATAGACAAACGTACAGCATGGCGGAAAAGTGGTGATTCAAAAGTGAAATTACTTCCAATAACAGAAAGAATATTTTTTAATCCCGTAATTTGTTCGGTATGGATTTGTGCAGTTTGCTCATTTTCACTGGTTTCTTGCTCAAGTTGACGTAATTGCCAGTTAATGCTTTGCAGGTTATCAATCAGTGTTTGAAGGGCAAGCAAAACATTGTTTTGATTGGTATGTTCTTTGCTATAAAGCTCAAGAGATTGAATTGTGCCCATCAATGCTTTTTCTACACGAATATTATAGTGATAAGGCGTATTCTGACGCAGACAAGCGGTAATATCATGGCAGGCTTGCGCTTGTAATTCGAGCAAGCGCTGAATGCGAAAAATTAAATCTGTATTTTTGAGTTGTTCAGCAATTTGTCGATAATCAAAATGTGTGGAATTTGCACGTTCATGAATGTCTTGCGCTGCAAAATAATAGCGAATCATACGTTGTGTGCGAACATGGCGATGTTGCCCTCGAATGCGGTAGAAAAGCGCAGTTCTTGCTTGATTGAAGGCCTCCACCACATTGGTGTTTTTCATCGCAAAATTAAGATGTTTTTTCTCGATTTCATCAATTTCATCAGGATCAAAAAATTCTGATTTGGCATCTAAATAATTACCTAATGCACAAAAAGCTTTTGCGACACTTTCTTGTACAGGACGATTAGGAAAAAAAAGGTAAACGATGATGGTTACAATACTGTAGAGCAAAGTGCCTAATAAAATCATTACCGGATTAATAAACCAACTTGCAGAATTATCCGGTGTATAAGTGAGGGTGGTATAAATGGCTACCACCAGCGTACCAAACGCAATGGTTCGATAACGTTCACCTACAGCGCCAACCATTGTAAATAAAAAAGTGATGACGGTCATTAACAATACATATTGGATGGGGTGACCAATATTAAGCTGAACGATGAAGGTTGAAATAGAAAAGGCAATTAATGTGTAAAAAATATTTTTTAATCGTCCAGTCAGACGATTATCTAAATCCACTAAACCGCCTGCAATAATCCCTAAAATTAAGGGCATAGATTGCGTGGAAATATCAAAAAACCAGACGCCGAACGCTGCGATATTCACTGCAATAAAAATAGGTATTGAAGCGATTACTTTTGCGTTAAGCCATTGGTTCATGTTGATATCCTTGCTTATTGTGTGACTAAAAATTAGATGATAAAAAAGTGAGCGGGGAGGCTCACTTCTTTATCAAAGTGCGGTTAAAAAACGATTATTTTTGTTTTTTCGCCCAGTTTAAGAAACGAGTTTGGGTTTCTTTATCGGCTTGTTGGAACCAGTATTGTAATTGTTGTTCAGCAACATTTTCACCTTGTACAACAACTTTGCCTTTCGCAGCTTTTCCTGACGCTGCAGGCATCATACCAACTGCAGGTGCAGCTAAAGCTGAAACCGCCGCTGGCGCATTTGAAGCATTATATTCAGCTAAATCGTTAACAATATTAGCTGCAGGGAATAAACCTTCTTGTTTTAAGGTATCGATTTTAGCATCAATCACATTACCTGATTTCGTTTTAACAGTAATTTGTGGTTGAGCATTAAATTTTTCACCATCTTCTTGAGAGCGAATTTTTTCTGCAGATACCACAACATCATCAGCAGGACTTTGGAAAGTTACAATAACCGGATTTGACTCAAACAGTGCTTGGCTAGAACCAGTACCAACGATTTCACCTAAACGCACAACAACTTGTTGTGTTTGGTTCGCATCAGCATTGAATGATTTTTTCTCTTTTAGAAGGGATTTGCTGGCTTTTTGGCCGTTGATTGCAAGAAATTCAAGGTTTGATGAAGTGGTTACCATGCCAGCTAAGCTACTCGTACTTACAGCAAGAGCAACAACACCTAAAGCAAACTTACATAATTTCATAATTACTCCTTTTATTTTTGAATGAAATTAGACGGTTGTAATGCTATGCTAAATTTTAAAAAATGGGAATAGGAAAGTGCGGTTAATTTTTAAAAAGTTTTTGTAATAAA
>CAKQTN010000065.1:0-6675 GCA_934276625.1 uncultured Haemophilus sp. | reverse complement strand
AAGAGCGTTTGGGCGAATAATTCGCAAAATAAAAAAGGCTTGGTTTTCCAAGCCTTTTTTGTTTTTAAGTGCGGTCAACATTAAGACCGCTTCATAATTTCAAAAAACTCATCGTTGGTTTTTGCCACCATAAGTTTGTCGATGAGGAATTCCATCGCTTCCACTTCACCCATTGGGTTAAGGATTTTGCGAAGAATCCACATTTTTTGTAATTCATCTGGTGTGGTAAGTAAGTCTTCTTTACGCGTACCTGAACGGTTGAAGTCGATTGCAGGGAACACACGTTTTTCTGCGATTTTGCGAGAAAGATGTAATTCCATATTACCGGTACCTTTAAATTCTTCAAAGATAACCTCATCCATTTTTGAACCGGTATCTACAAGTGCGGTTGCAATAATGGTTAAACTACCGCCTTCTTCTACGTTACGTGCAGCACCAAAGAAACGTTTTGGACGATGCAACGCATTTGCATCCACACCACCAGAAAGAATTTTACCAGACGCAGGTGTAACGGTATTGTAAGCACGTGCCAAACGCGTGATAGAGTCGAGTAAAATCACCACGTCTTTTTTGTGCTCAACAGAACGTTTTGCTTTCTCGATAACCATTTCAGCCACTTGAACGTGACGAGCAGCTGGCTCATCAAAGGTAGAGGCAATCACTTCACCTTTTACCGAACGTTGCATTTCGGTTACCTCTTCTGGACGCTCGTCGATTAAAAGTACGATAAGTTCACATTCTGGGTAGTTGTGTGTGATGCTTTGTGCAATGTTTTGTAGCAACATGGTTTTACCGGCTTTTGGTGGAGCCACAATAAGACCACGTTGACCTTTACCAATCGGAGAGGCTAAATCCAAAATACGCGCGGTTAAATCTTCGGTTGAACCATTACCACGTTCCATTCTTAAACGAGAATTTGCGTGTAATGGGGTTAAGTTTTCGAAAAGAATTTTGCTACGAGAGACTTCAGGTTTGTCATCGTTGACTTGGTCGACTTTTAAAAGTGCAAAATAGCGTTCGCCCTCTTTTGGTGGACGGATTTTGCCTTCAATTTTATCACCAGTTTGAAGATTGAAGCGACGAATTTGACTTGGAGAAACGTAGATGTCATCAGGACCAGCAAGGTAGGAACTGTCTGCGGAGCGTAAGAAACCGAAACCATCGGGTAAAATCTCTAACACGCCGCCGCCAAAAATATCTTCACCGCTCTTTGCGTGTTGTTTCAAAATAGCAAAAACAATATCTTGTTTACGTAAACGGGCAAGATTTTCCAAACCCATTTGTTCTTCGCCAAGTTTCACAAGATCAGAAACAGGCGTATTTTTAAGTTCTGTAAGATGCATAATTAATAATGTTGGAACGAATAAGAGTTGATAATACTGAAATGTTTGAATGGTGGGCAATGCCCTTAAGAATGGTGCGTAAATTACCACTAAAATTTAATACTGTCTAGTTTTTGTTAGAAAAAACAGGGTAAAATAGCAAACCATAAAGAGATTATTATTGCATATTGATTAATTATGCGTAATAATTGAATAATTAATCAATTTTAATATTAAAAGAAGGATAACCTATGGCTCTCTGGGGTGGTCGTTTTACACAAGCGGCAGATAAACGTTTTAAAGATTTTAATGATAGCCTGCGTTTTGATTATCGCTTGGCAGAGCAAGATATTGAAGGCTCCATTGGCTGGTCTAAAGCTTTAGTCAATGTCGGTGTATTAAGTGCTGAAGAGCAACAACAGCTAGACGTTGCCTTAAATGAATTATTAATCGAAGTGCGGTCAAATCCACAAGCGATTTTACAAGATGATGCAGAAGATATTCACAGCTGGGTGGAAAGTAAGCTTATCGATAAAGTAGGTAATTTAGGTAAAAAATTACATACGGGTCGTAGCCGTAATGACCAAGTTGCACTCGATATCAAAATGTGGTGCAAACAGCGTGTAGTCGAGTTGCAAGAGTCAGTTCGTAATCTTCAGCGTCACTTGGTACAAACTGCTGAAAATACGCAAGATGCGGTGATGCCGGGTTATACCCATTTACAACGTGCACAACCAATCACTTTTGCCCATTGGTGTATGGCTTATGTGGAAATGTTCGAGCGTGATTATTCACGTCTCGCCGATGCTTATAAACGCATGAATAGCTGTCCATTAGGCAGTGGCGCACTTGCGGGGACAGCGTATGCAGTCGATCGTGAACAATTAGCCACCGATCTTGGTTTTGCTTTTGCGACACGTAATAGTTTGGATAGTGTCTCTGATCGTGACCATATTGTGGAATTGCTTTCAACGGCGTCTTTAAGTATGGCGCACCTTTCTCGTTTCGCAGAAGATATGATCATTTTTAACAGTGGTGAAGCGAATTTTGTGGAGTTGTCAGATCGTGTGACTTCTGGTTCATCTTTAATGCCACAAAAGAAAAATCCGGATGCTTGTGAATTGATTCGTGGTAAAGCGGGTCGCGTAATGGGCGCATTAACGGGGATGTTGATGACCTTAAAAGGTTTACCATTAGCGTATAACAAAGATATGCAAGAAGACAAAGAAGGGATCTTTGATGCGTTAGATACCTGGCAAGATTGCGTAGATATGGCAACTTTTGTACTAGATGAATTAAAAGTGAATACCGATCGTACACGCGAAGCAGCCTTAAAAGGTTATTCAAATGCAACAGAGCTAGCGGATTACCTTGTGGCAAAAGGTGTGCCATTCCGTGATTCTCACCATATTGTCGGTGAAACCGTGGTTTATGCCATTGAAAAAGGAAAAGCCTTGGAGGACTTAACCATTCCTGAGTTCCGTCAATTCAGTGATGTGGTAGGGGATGATGTATATGACATTCTTTCACTACAATCTTGTTTAGATAAACGTTGTGCGAAAGGTGGGGTTTCACCACTTCGAGTGGCAGAAGCGATTGCAGAAGCAAAAGCGAGATTAGCTTAATTAGCGCAAAATAAAAAGCGCGGTCAAAAAATATTGTGTTTTTTGACCGCGCTTTCATTTTTATGGCGTAGGTGGATCCATTAATTCAAGGATTTTATCGGTAGGCTCTTTTATATCGAAACTCGATTCCATTAATAGTGAAAAGGTATCATCATTTCGTTTACAAGTAGCATGAGAAATTAGCTTGCCTTTCTCATCACGCAAATCGATAGTAACTTGATTGATGCCCGTCTTATCTGCTGCGTTCTCTTTTATTATCGTCCAGAAGTGATGACTTTTCGTTGGTGAAATAAAAAGCGTCGCTTCTGTCGCATAAGATTGAAAGTATGCCTTATCGATTGTTTGAGAAACCACATTCGCATCATTTTTCATGTAAGTAAATGTTTTTAGATTATTTAGCGCGACCCAAAGTTTTTCCCCTTTGGTGCTTTCACATTTTACAACATCAATGATGCTATCACCGAGATTCATGGCATTCTCATTTGCGAGCGAACATAGTGGAACGGTAGCCAAAAATACCCACAGATATTTTTTCATTAAATTAATCTCTAAAGTTATTAAATTGGAATGGTTGACCTAATTCAGCGCCTTTCACTAATTGAATAACGGCTTGTAAATCATCACGAGATTTGCCGGTTACGCGTACTTGTTCACCTTGAATTTGAGTTTGAACTTTGATTTTTGAATCTTTCACTAATTTAGTGATTTTTTTCGCCATCTCCGTTTCAATTCCTTGTTTTAATTTGATTTCTTTGGTGTAAAGTTTACCATGGTGTTCACTTTCTGTTGGAATATCCAATGAGCTATGCTCAATGCCACGTTTTACAAACGCCCCAATTAAGATTTCAATTAATTGCTCTAATTGGAAATCTGATTCAGTCGTCACTTTCACGGTTTCGCTTTTTTCATTTAATTCAATCACCGCTTCCACGCCACGGAAATCATAACGTGTACTTAATACGCGGTTTGCATTTTCAACCGCATTACGCACTTCGTGCATAGTAATTTCAGATACGATGTCAAAAGATGGCATAAGTTTTCTCCCAAAATGAATTAAATTCGATCATTTGCACTTAAAAGACATAAAAGTGCGGTTAAGTTAGCAAAGTTTACCACAATTTGCGCTTGTTGTTGCACCTTCGGTTTGGCATGGAATGCTACGCCCAATCCGGCGACATTCATCATCGCCAAATCATTGGCGCCATCACCAATGGCGAGGGTGTTTTTGCGTGGAATATGGTATTCTTCAGCGAGTTTTTGCAAGGTATTCGCTTTGTATTGTGCATCGACTACGCTACCTTTTACATTGCCAGTCAGCGTGCCATCAATAATTTCAAATTGATTAGACGCCGCGAAGTCGAGGTTTAATAAACTTTTTAAATAATCGGCGAAATAGGTAAAACCACCAGAAGCGATGGCGGTTTTCCAACCATGTTGTTGTAATGTCTTAATGGTTTCAATTAAGCCTGGCATTAAAGGCAATTTTTCACGTACTTGCTGCAAAATACTTTCTGGTGCACCTTTAAGTGTACCCACTCGACGACGCAAACTTTGTTCAAAATCGAGCTCGCCACGCATTGCGCTTTCAGTAATGGCAGAAACTAATTCACCTGCGCCAGCCAGTTTAGCAATTTCATCGATACATTCAATTTGAATGGCAGTAGAATCCATATCCATTACCAATAAACCTTTTTCTGATAATTTTGCATCAAAATCCAGTTTGGCGATATCTAATTGCAGGTCGTGAGCATGGGCAATAAAATCGGCTAGCCATTTGCCTTTTAAAAGGACAATGGTATTTTTTTCAACGTTCCATGCATCAAAACACTGGAAAGATTGACCGCACTTTTGTTGAAATTCGAGTAATTTCGCTAAATTCAGCGTTGTACCGTATAAAATAAACGCATGCGATTCATCGGAGCGAGGCAAATCAGACGAAAGTGCGGTGGGGAATTGGGGATATTTTTGGGTAATGCTTGCAAGGTTTTGAATTTGCATAGAAAATCCTGTAAATTGTGAATACTCATCTATTCTAGCCGATCTTGGCGAAAAAATGGAAAAACAACGTGCAATTAATTAAAGAAAAACTTCAAAAATCACTGATGTTTGGGCTTATCGTGCTGCTTTGTATCGGTGCGATGGCCGTGATTTTGTTTGGCGTGAAACAATTTAAGATTGGTTCACAGCTTTCAAGTGTGAACCAAGTGGCGAATTTGTCGCATACTTTAGTTCGTCAACAGGCCAATTTATTTTCGGTTTTATTAACTAATAATGCGAAATCCGATCAGCTCGTCGAAAATTTGGATAATTTAGTTAAAGAAAACTTTGTGCTCGATGCGACCATTTATGATTATAACGGCAAGGAATTAGCACAAAGTACCAATACGGGTAATCTTCGTGAGCAACTTGGTCTAGAACATAAAAATGAAGGTGAGTTTTCAACACAACAAATTGTTGAGCCCATTTATTCTGCTTCTAATAACGCTGTTCGTGGCTTCTTGCGAGTGACGTTTGACGCCCAATATGCTCAAACAACGCAGAGCAAAATTAATCAAGTCTTCCACCGCTTATATGGTGAAATTGTGGTGGTCTTTTTATTAGGTGCTTTATTCGCCAGTTCCATTCATTATTTTTTAAGTCATTATCGTCGAACATATCGAAAACCAGTAGAAACTAAAACGGTGGTAAATTTACAAGGTAAATCGAGTAGCCAACGTTTCCATCAACGTCGTCGAAGAATTTGATCAAGGTAAATAAAATTGCAGATATTGCTCAAGTCAATCAGTAAATAAGGTAGAATACTCAGAATTATTTAGACAGGAGAAAAACATGGCAACTCGTAGACAACTCGCCAACGCAATTCGTGCGCTATCAATGGATGCAGTACAAAAAGCAAAATCAGGCCACCCTGGCGCACCAATGGGAATGGCGGATATCGCTGAGGTATTATGGCGCGATTTCTTAAAACACAATCCAAACAACCCTAAATGGGCTGATCGCGACCGTTTTGTGCTTTCTAACGGCCACGGTTCAATGTTGATTTATAGCTTATTACATTTAACAGGCTATGATCTTTCTATCGAAGATTTAAAACAATTCCGTCAATTACATTCTAAAACGCCTGGCCACCCAGAATATGGTTATGCACCAGGTGTTGAAACCACAACTGGTCCGTTAGGTCAAGGTATCACCAATGCTGTAGGTATGGCGATTGCTGAGAAAACCTTAGCGGGTCAATTTAACCGTGAAGGCCATGAAATCGTAGACCACCACACTTATGTGTTCTTAGGCGATGGCTGTTTAATGGAAGGGATTTCTCACGAAGCTTGCTCTTTAGCCGGCACATTAGGCCTTGGTAAATTAATCGCATTCTACGATGACAATAACATTTCGATTGATGGTCATGTAGATGGTTGGTTCAGCGATGATACCGCAGCTCGTTTTGAAGCTTATGGCTGGCAAGTGATCCGCAATGTGGATGGTCACGATGCAGAACAAATTCGAGCAGCGACTATTCTTGCTCAAGCAGAAAAAGAAAAACCAACGTTGATTATTTGTAAAACGATCATTGGTTTTGGTTCACCAAATAAATCTGGCTCTCACGATTGTCACGGTGCACCATTAGGTGATGAAGAAATCGCATTAACCCGTAAAGCACTAGGCTGGGAATATGGTCCATTTGAAATTCCGGCTGAGTACTATGCTGAATGGTCTGCAAAAGAAAAAGG
>CAKQTN010000064.1:0-6721 GCA_934276625.1 uncultured Haemophilus sp. | reverse complement strand
ATGGAAGTGCTACTTCCCGCAAGCACTGTGAATGGTTTTGATCCAAAAGTGGAACGTGAAATCGGCCGAATTCTTGGTTACCGAGAAAAAGATATCGATTACTATATTCAGCATTTTCAAGATAATTTAGAGAAGTATCGGCAGCAATATAGTTAATAGATTTAAATCCAAGTGTGATCAATAATATAAAAAAATATTCCTCCTGGATGACGTTATATTTCTAAAATATGGCTGTTTTATTATTTTCTATAAATTGATATTTAAGGTAAAAGATGATAGCAAAGAACAAGTATCTCATATCTTTATTTATAATTATTTATCTTGGAATACTTGCTTATGGCGTTTTGTCAGGAGGAATTTCTAAAAACTATACTAGAAAACAAGAGGGAGAGCGTCTTTATACAGCGCTAAACCTTCAATTTAAAGATAAGATTCAATATAAAAATGTAGACTTCAGGTATGTTAAGGTTAGTCTGCATCTGCTTGGTGAGTTAAAGGATTACAAGGATTTCGTATCTAAACGAGGCTATTCCGAAATTAGAGAAAATGTTTACTGTAAAAATGGTAATTTGATTACATTACACCACAATTTTCCTAATATTGAATTTCAGTATGAATATGATTCTTCAGTATGTAAGTAATGTTTTAAGCGAGTTAAAATGAATTATGTACAAATAAAAGTGCGGTCAAAAACATAAGCGATTTTGACCCGCACTTTATTATTGATCAGGAAGGATTATTCCGCGTCTTCTTTTGCCCATTCTAATGAGCGTTTAACCGCTTTTTTCCAACCTTTATAACGACGTTCACGTTTTTCTTCATCGTTATCTGGTGTGAAGGTACGTTCTACACGAGCTTTGTCATGAAGTTCGTCTAAATCTTTCCAGAAACCAACCGCAAGTCCTGCAAGGTAAGCTGCACCAAGTGCAGTCACTTCTTTCACCACTGGACGTTCTACGTTCACATCTAAAATATCTGCTTGGAATTGCATTAAGAAGTTATTGTTGGTTGCGCCGCCATCGACACGTAAATATTGTAAGCGTTGACCTGAGTCAGATTGCATTGCTTCTAACACATCACGGGTTTGATAAGCGATAGATTCAAGGGTTGCTCGTACAATATGGTTACGGTTAGAACCACGAGAAAGACCAAAAATTGCACCGCGTGCATACGGATCCCAATATGGTGCACCTAAACCAGTGAAGGCTGGAACAACATATACCCCGTTGCTATCAGGGACTTTTTGTGCGAAGTATTCGGAGTCATGGCTGTCATGAACGATTTTGAGTTCATCACGTAACCATTGGATTGAAGCGCCAGCAATAAATACAGAACCTTCAAGTGCGTATTCAGGTTCGCCTTTAGCGTTACAAGCGATGGTGGTTAATAGACCATTTTTAGAGGTAATAGCTTTATCACCGGTGTGTAGCAACATAAAGCAGCCAGTACCATAGGTGTTTTTCGCTTGGCCTGCGCGTGTGCATAGATGGCCGTAAAGTGCCGCTTGTTGATCACCCGCAATACCCGCAACAGGAATACGCACGCCGCCTTTACCCCCGATGTTGGTTTGGCCATACACTTCGGAAGAATTACGCACTTCAGGCAACATTGATCGTGGAATATTTAATAATTCCAACATTTTGTCATCCCATTTTTTCGTATGGATGTTAAATAACATGGTACGGGATGCGTTGGTGTAATCCGTTACGTGAACACGGCCTTGAGTTAATTTCCATACAAGCCAGGTATCCACGGTACCGAATAGAAGTTCGCCACGTTCAGCTTTTTCACGAGCACCTTCTACATTGTCTAAAATCCATTTCACTTTTGTACCCGAGAAATAGGGATCCACCACTAAGCCCGTGGTATTGCGGATATAGTCTTCGTGACCATCCGCTTTAAGTTTGTCTGTAATATCTGCAGTACGACGACATTGCCACACAATCGCATTATAAACCGGTGTGCCGGTTGCTTTTTCCCACACAATGGTGGTTTCACGTTGGTTAGTAATACCAATTGCCGCGATTTCATCTGAGGTAATGCCTGCTTTTGCAACCACTTCGTTTAATGTTGAACTTTGTGTTGCCCAAATTTCCATTGGATTATGTTCCACCCAGCCTGCGCGTGGATAAATTTGTGTAAATTCACGTTGGGCGATTTCGACAACATTCGCATTGTGATCTAATAATACTGCACGAGAGCTTGTGGTACCTTGGTCCAAAGCGATGATGTATTTTTTGTCTGTCATGGTGCTATTCCTTAGAGTGCTTGACACTCTCATTAAATGAATGAAGAAATTTTGAGCTTAAACGAACAAATTGCGAACCTAACTTAATTGAATTCGAACCTAATTGGAACAAGCAATGTTGGGTTTTGTGATGGGGGGCACAGATTTTTTTATTAAAATATGTAAACGATTGCGTTAACGCACAAAATAATGTGATCTTTGTCGCATTTTTAGAAAATAGATCGATTTTATCTATTGAATTAATTGGTTAAAACTAGATAATGGCGCCACTCACTTTGAGTATCTCAATATTTGATCAAACAACGAAACGAATTGCAAATCAAGATTTCTTTAATGAAATCATTAAGTTAATCATTATTTGGAGGTTCTCTTATGAATGTCTATTTTGCAGAATTTTTTGGCACAGCACTCTTAATCCTGTTAGGTAACGGTGTGGTAGCCAACGTATGTTTAAATAAAACGAAAGGGCAAAGTTCTGGTTGGATTGTGATTACTACCGCGTGGGCATTTGCGGTGTATGTGGCCGTCGTTGTAACAGGTCCTTACAGTGGGGCACACTTAAATCCAGCGGTAACACTTGGCGTGGCAATGAAGGGAGCGTTTGCTTGGGAACTGGTTCCAGGCTACATCGCAGCACAAGTTGTGGGGGGCATGGTAGGTGCGTTGTTGGTTTACATTATGTATAAAGATCACTTTGCAGCCACCGAAGAAGAGGGTTTAAAACGCGCTTGTTTCTGTACCGAACCTGCTATTCGTAACTATCCAATCAACTTAGTGAACGAAATTGTTGGTACCTTCGTGCTTGTTTTCGTGATTTTCTATCTTGCGGGGGCAAATATCACTTTACCTGGCACAGCAGAAAGCACGCCAATTGGTTTAGGCTCTATCGGGGCATTACCAGTAGCGATTTTAGTTTGGGCAATTGGTTTGAGCTTAGGTGGAACAACCGGTTCTGCGAACAATCCCGCTCGAGATCTTGGTCCGCGCTTAACCTTAGGTCTTTTCCTGGGTGGTACATTAAAAACTAAAGCTGACTGGGGATACAGTTGGGTGCCGGTTATAGGGCCATTTATCGGGGCGGCTTTAGCAACAGTATTCTATAACGCCATTATGTAATTTATTCAAATAGAAAGAGCGGTCAAAATTCATGGTGTTTTTTGACCGCTCTTTTTATATTTAGAAGTTTGATTAAATACAATAATCTTCGAATTCCATTGGCATTTTAGCTTGCAATAAGAACTGCTTTGTACGTTCTTGTTGAGGGCGGCTGAAGAAGTTTGCCGCTGTATTTTGTTCAACTACCTGACCATTTTCCATGAGAATCACGCGATCTGCCACATCTTTGGCAAAATTCAATTCATGGGTGACGATAATCATTGTCCAACCTTCTTGTGCGAGCATTTTGAGTGCTTGTAACACTTCACCGACGAGTTCAGGGTCAAGAGCGGAAGTAGGCTCATCTAACAAGATAATATCGGGTTTAACGGCTAAAGCACGGGCGATCCCGACACGTTGCTGTTGACCACCAGAAAGTTGAGAGGGATATAAATCCGCTTTTGCTTTTAAACCAACTTTTTCCAATAATGCCAAGGCTTTTTCACGTGCAATCTCTTTCGCTTGTTTTTGCACAACGACCATGCCTTCCATCACATTTTCGAGAGCTGTACGATGGGGAAATAGATTGTATTGTTGGAATACCATTGAAGAACGACGACGCAATTTTAGTTCATCGGCTTTGCTGATTTTTTTACTGAAATCAATGGTTAAGCTTCCATCAGTAAATGCTAATACTCCTTTTTCCGGACGTTCGAGCAAATTTAAACAGCGTAAAAAAGTCGTCTTGCCTGAACCTGATGGACCCAGAATGGCAACCACTTCACCTTTATTAATTTCAAAATCAATGCCTTTTAATACATGGTGGCCATTAAAACTTTTCTGAATATTCGTGACTTTTAACATAACCAGTCCTTATAAATGGCGAGAAAGGCGTTTTTCTAAGCGGGTTTGCCCCATTGACAGCACAAAACAGAATACCCAATAAATGAGAGCCGCTTCGCTGTAAATTAAAATAAACTCATAGTTTTCAGCCGTGATGTTTTGTGCCACACGAAATAATTCCGCAATCCAAACGAGTGAAGCGAGAGACGTATCTTTCACTGTGCTAATGAATGTGTTTGATAGCGAAGGGACGGAAATACGTAAAGCTTGCGGCATAATGGTACGCACGAAAGCTTGTGTGTAATTCATGCCTATTGCATAAGAGGCTTCCCATTGACCTTTAGGAATCGCAAGAATGGAGGCCCTCACCGTTTCTGCTGCATAAGCACCAATGTTAATGGAGAACGCAATAATCGCGGTTGGAAAAGGTTCTAGCTTGATACCAACTTCAGGTAAACCGTAGAAGATAATGAAGATCTGCACCAACATTGGCGTGCCACGAATAATTGAAATATAAGTGCGACAAATGCCCTGCAGTATTTTGGTCATTAAATTGGGATGTGGCAATGTGCAAATCACAGCCACAATAACTGCAATGAATAAACCGCAAAAGAAGGAAATGACCGCAAGGGGGATCGTATATAAAATTGCTCCTTCCATCATAGGCCAAAACGAGCTGATTACATAATCAGCTCGTTCTGCGGTCATAAATGGAAGGCTGGCTAACCAATTATTGAGTAATGTCATCGCCAAACCATTTGATTGAAATTTGTTTTAAAGTTCCGTCTTTGCGTAGTTCTTCAAGTGCTTGGTTCACTTTTGCAATAAGCGGCTCTTCACCTTTCAAGAAAGCAAAACCAGTTGGGATTTTTTTATCACTTTCTACAGCAATTTTTAAGCCTGAGTTAGGTTGTTTTTTGAAGTAATCTAATACTGCTAATTTATCGTTTACTGTTGCATCAACACGACCTTGTTTTACTGCTTCAAGGTTTTGCGCCAAGCTATCAACGGTCACAATAATTGCACCATTATCACGTGCATCTTTGCTCCAGTTACTGGTTGCAGATTGTGCAGATTTTTTACCTTTTAAATCAGGGAATGATTTAATGCTATCGTTATCGGCTTTCGTCACGATTACGCCAGCAGAGTAGTTATAAGGTGCACTGTAATCATATTTTTTTAAACGTTCTGGGCTTGGATTGGTTTGGTTCGCAATAACATCAAAGCGTTTTGCATTTAAACCTGCATACATGCCATCCCAAGCGGTTTCTTTAAATTCAACTTTCCAACCTAATTTTTGCGCCACTTTTTCGATAATTTCCACATCGAAACCGGTTAACTTGCCATCTTTGTCGTGGAAAGTGAATGGTGCGTAAGTTCCCTCAGTACCGACTAATAAGGTTTTAGTTTGTTCAACGCGATCAGCAATTTCACCTGCGTTAGCAAAAGTAGAAAGAGCTAATCCTGCCGCTAAAAGTGCGGTACTAAAAAATGATTTTTTCATAAGTATTCCTTTTTTAGATAAATAACGAAAGTGAAATGAATTATAAGAAGCGAAAAAGAAAAGAAAAGTATTATTTATTTATGAATTATTTCCTTTAGTTATATTAAATGAAAATTGTTTAATTAATAAACAAAAAAGGTCTGTAAAAACAGACCTTAGATAGAATGAATGAAATTAATAGATTAAGCTTCAATCCCTTCGAATAATGCCGTACTTAAATAACGTTCAGAGGCAGAAGGTAAGATTGCGACGATTAATTTATCTTGGAATTCAGGTAGTTTTGCTAAGCGGTCAGCTGCTGCCACAGCGGCTCCAGAGGAAATACCCGCAAGAATCCCTTCTTCAGCCATTAAGCGGCGAGCGGTAGCAATTGCCGTATCGCTATCTACAGTTTCCACGCGATCAATTAATGATAAATCTAAGTTTTTCGGAATGAAGCCCGCACCGATACCTTGAATTTTGTGTGGACCCGGTTTTACTTCTTGACCTGCAAGGGTTTGGGTAATAACGGGTGATTCTGTTGGTTCAACTGCCACAGAGGTAATTTTTTTACTGTGATTTAATTTGATCGCACGAGAAATACCGGTAATTGTACCACCGGTACCCACACCAGCAACCACGACATCGACTTTACCTTCAGTATCTTTCCAGATTTCTTCACCAGTAGTTTGACGGTGAATGTCAGGGTTAGCCGGGTTTTCAAATTGTTTTAGCATCACATAATGATTTGGATTAGACGCCACAATTTCTTCTGCTTTAGCGATCGCACCTTTCATCCCTTTTGAGCCTTCAGTGAGCACAAGATTGACGCCTAAACCACGTAATAAACGTTTACGTTCAAGACTCATGGTTTCAGGCATGGTTAAGGTGATTTTATAACCGCGTGCAGCAGCCACATAAGCTAAAGCAATACCGGTGTTACCGCTGGTTGCATCTACAATTTCTTTACCTGCTGTTAAAATGCCGTCTTTTTCTGCTTGCCAAATCATATTGGCACCAATACGGCATTTCACGCTGAAGCTTGGGTTACG
>CAKQTN010000063.1:0-6745 GCA_934276625.1 uncultured Haemophilus sp. | reverse complement strand
GCGCTTGCCGCTAAAATTGCAATGGCAGAAAGTTTAAGTAAATTTTTCATGTTTTCCTCATTAAGTAGTTTGTTTTATTTGTAACAAATCATATTCCTTTAAAATTTTGGAGTAAAACTTTGGCAAACGTTTGCTATTTTGATTTATGATCTTTGTCACATTTTTTTAAACTGATTGTCTAATAAATCATCAAAGAAAAAATTCCCCTTGAATTTGGTGGAATCGATCGCCATATAACGAGTAACTTTTCTTAAAAGAAGGATTAAAAGAATGACAACAATTGTAAGCGTACGTCGTAATGGCCAAGTGGTTGTTGGGGGCGATGGACAGGTTTCACTAGGTAATACAGTGATGAAGGGGAATGCCCGCAAAGTACGCCGTTTATATAATGGCAAAGTTTTAGCTGGTTTCGCAGGTGGTACAGCCGATGCGTTCACCTTATTTGAATTATTTGAGCGAAAATTAGAAATGCATCAAGGGCATTTGTTAAAAGCCGCCGTGGAATTAGCCAAAGATTGGCGAACCGATCGTGCGTTACGCAAGTTAGAAGCAATGCTGATTGTGGCGGATGAAAAAGAAAGTTTAATCATTACCGGTATTGGTGATGTAGTTCAACCAGAAGCTGATCAGATTTTAGCGATTGGTTCAGGTGGTAATTATGCATTATCAGCAGCCCGTGCGTTGGTGGAGAATACCGATTTATCAGCCCGTGAAATTGTGGAAAAATCTTTAAAAATTGCCGGTGATATTTGCGTGTTTACCAATACAAATTTCACTATCGAAGAATTACCGAATAAATAAGGAAAAATTATGTCTGAAATGACCCCTCGTGAAATTGTTTCCGAATTAGATCAACATATTATCGGCCAAAAAGAGGCGAAAAGAGCGGTTGCGATCGCTTTACGTAACCGTTGGAGAAGAATGCAGTTGCAAGAGCCACTTCGTCATGAAGTGACCCCTAAAAATATTTTAATGATTGGGCCAACGGGTGTGGGTAAAACCGAGATTGCCCGTCGTCTTGCAAAATTAGCCAATGCACCTTTCATTAAAGTGGAAGCGACGAAGTTCACCGAAGTGGGCTATGTGGGGAAAGAAGTGGACTCCATTATCCGTGATTTAACGGACAGTGCGATGAAATTGGTTCGCCAACAAGAAATTGCGAAAAATCGTGCGAAAGCAGAAGATGCGGCTGAAGATCGTATTTTAGATGCGTTGCTACCACCACCAAAAAATCAATGGGGTGAAGTGGAAAACCACGATACCAATAGCAGTACTCGCCAAGCTTTCCGTAAAAAATTACGTGAAGGGCAGTTAGACGATAAAGAAATCGAAATTGATGTGTCGGCGGGCGTGTCAATGGGGGTGGAAATCATGGCACCTCCAGGCATGGAAGAAATGACTAATCAGTTGCAATCCATGTTCCAAAGCCTGGGATCGGATAAAACTAAAAAACGCAAAATGAAAATTAAGGATGCATTAAAAACCTTAATTGACGATGAAGCAGCAAAATTGATTAACCCAGAAGAATTAAAACAAAAAGCCATTGATGCGGTTGAGCAAAACGGTATCGTGTTTATTGATGAGATCGACAAGATCTGTAAAAAAGGCGAATACAGTGGTGCGGATGTCTCACGTGAAGGTGTGCAACGTGACTTATTACCATTGGTGGAAGGCTCAACAGTGAATACTAAACACGGGATGGTGAAAACCGATCATATTCTCTTTATTGCATCGGGCGCATTCCAAGTGGCGCGTCCATCGGATTTAATCCCAGAGTTGCAAGGTCGTTTGCCGATTCGTGTTGAATTATCAGCATTAACGGCAGAAGACTTTGAGCGTATTCTAACTGAGCCAAATGCGTCTTTAACAGAGCAATATAAAGCGCTTATGGCGACAGAAGGCGTGAGCATTGAGTTTACACAAGATGCAATCAAGAAAATTGCCGAAGCCGCTTTCCGTGTGAATGAGAAAACGGAGAATATCGGTGCAAGACGTTTACATACCGTTATGGAACGTTTAATGGATAAAATCTCATTTGATGCGAGTGAAATGGATGGTCAAACCGTGAATATCGATGCCGCTTATGTGATTGATGCTTTAGGCGAAGTGATTGAGAATGAAGATTTAAGTCGATTTATTCTGTAATGAAAGTTTAGATAAAGAAAAAGTGCGGTTATTTTTAACCGCACTTTTTTTGTCTCTAGTTTTATTTCTAGATTAAGATTAGTGACCACCGCAACCACAGCCGCCATGACCGTGTCCGTGATCATGATCGTGTTTATGACCACCGCCACAGCAACCGCCGTGTCCATGATCGTGATCATGGTGATGATGACCATGACCGCCACAACCGCAGCCGTGGCCACCTTCATCATCGTGATGATGGTGATGATCGTGTTCACCATGCACGTGACCGTGAGCAATTTCTTCTAATGTTGCTTCACGAGTACCAACAACTTCAACAGTGAAGTGTAGTTCTTGACCCGCTAACATATGGTTACCATCAACCACTACTTCATCGCCATCCACTTCCGTGATCACAACTGGAACAGGGCCGATATCTGTATCTGCTAAGAAACGCATACCAACCACTACTTCATCAACGCCTTGGAATACTTCTTTTGGTACACGTTGAACCATGTTTTCATTGTATTCGCCGTAGCCTTCTTCAGGTTGAACACGCACTTCAAATTTGTCGCCAACTTCTTTACCTTCTAAGGCATTTTCAAGCCCAATGATTAAGTTATTGTGGCCTTGTAAATATTCTAATGGTTGATTTGCTGGTGCTTCATCAACTAATACACCGTCTTGAGTACGTACTTGGTAAGCAATACTCACAACCGTATTTTTTGCTACTTTCATATTGTTTTCCTTATTAAAAAAATCGTCATTCATTGTATAGAAAATTATTCTTTAAGCAATGCAATTCGCGCATTCACACTGACTTTAATTTTCTCTTTGCCACTTTGAGTGTAAGTTTCATCTTTTTCATCCGAGTAAGAGAAACTTTTTGCCATCATTGCCCCTGCGGCATAAGGGCGGAAATCATTCGCTGAATCATTGGCAGAAGACACGTCAAGGCTTTGTGTGTGATAACCTTTCATCTGCAAAGATTCTTGAATTAATAGGGCTTTATCTTTAACTTTCGCTAAAGCTTCTTTGGTTAATTCTTTTTCTAAGCTATTTAATTTCTCACGTGAAACAGACGCACTTACGCGATCAATGGCTAATACGCCATCTAATTCATGTACTAAGGTTGATAACGCTTGAGAATCTTTACTTTCCAAAGTTAATTCTGCACGCGCAATCCAACCTTGCTGTTTGCCTTTATTGTCATAGCGAATCCAGGTATTACGAGAATTGTCCTTAATTTCAACCGCACTTTGTGCTTTTGCCAACTCAATGGCTTTATTCATTTTTTCCGCCATGGTTTTATTGAGCGCGGATAAATCATTGCCTTCCGCTTGGTAAAAAAGGGAGACTTGCAATAAATCACGTTCTACTTCTTTTTCTGCTTCAACACTAAAGCTGATATCCGTTGGTTGATGAGATATGGGGTCTGCAGCAAAAGAAGCGATAGGCAAGGCAAGTAATGCTAAAGAAAGCGCTTTGAGTTTCATTGTTTCATTCCTATTTGGGTAAGATAAAAATTAAGGGCGGTTTAACACGCCCTTTGTTATTATTAATGTAAACGTTCGTTGTCGTCTTCGACATCTTCATCGTCAAAAAATTCGCCGTCATCACCGTATTCATCGTCCTCGGCATTTGGATCTTCAAAATACGTGCCCCAGCCATCATAAATGCCTTTATATTTTTCGACTAATGGTAAAATTTCTTTTTGTTGTGCATCGATAATTTCAGGTTTTAATTCCACTTCACTGATGATGTCAAAACAGAAAATGACCTTGCCATTTTCATCTTCAAATTCTTCTGCTTCTGACACTTCATAGCCCGCTTTGAAAGCATCCACGGCAATTTTTTCTAAGGTATCAAAATCATAATGGGCGATGTGATGTTCGATAATATAAAGGGCATCCGGATCGCTGCCATCATTTAATAAGTCCGTAATGATTTCACGGGTTTCTTCTTGAAGTTCGTTAAAGTTCGTCATAAGGCATTCCTTTTGTCAGAAAAAGTGCGGTCATTGTAGGGGATAAAGATGAAAATGTCGCTAAAAATTTATTCTCATTTCAGTTTGCCTTGAAGGGGCGGAAAGGTTAAAATTCTGCGCGAATAAATTGTGCTTAACATGCCCAGCTGATCACGCTATTTATTGCAGCGAAAAAAGTTGGGCTTTCTTATTTTAGAACGAAAAAAATGGTCAAACATCTCCCTTATTTCACCTTAAAAACACCGCCAAAAACAACCGCACTTTTAAAGCAAGAGTTCGCTGATTTTATTGTGAAAGAAGATCTGGGCTATGAAATGTCAGGCGAAGGCGAATTTGTGGCGGTAAAAATCCGTAAAACAGATTGTAATACGTTGTTTGTGGGCGAAAAACTCGCGAAGTTTGCGGGTATCTCTGATCGAAATATGGGGTATGCCGGTTTGAAAGATCGCCATGGTATTACAGAACAATGGTTTTGTTTGCAAATGCCAGGTAAAGAAACGCCAGATTTTAGCCAATTTCAATTGGAAGGTGTCGAGATTTTAGAAGTGACTCGCCACAATCGTAAAATTCGCACGGGCAGTCTTCAAGGAAATGCTTTTGAGATTTTATTGCGTGGCGCAAAAGAAAGTGATGAATTAAATGAGCGCTTAAATTTTGTGGCGAAATACGGTTTCCCTAACTACTTTACCGAACAACGTTTTGGGCGTGATGGCCATAATCTGACTCAAGCGATTCGTTGGGCGAAAGGGGAGATTAAGGTTAAAGATCGTAAAAAACGCAGTTTTTACCTTTCAGCGGCTCGTAGCGAAATTTTTAATTTAGTTGTAGCAGAACGAATTGAACAAAATGTGGCAGATCAGGTTCTAAGAGACGATATTGTGCAATTAAACGGATCGCATAGTTGGTTTAAGGCTGATGAAAATGAAGATTTAGCGGTTTTACAGCAACGTTTGAACGAACAAGATATTTTGCTGACCGCGCCTTTAATTGGCGAAGAAAATTTATCTGCAAGTGCGGTCGAAAATCAGGTGGTTTTAGAACATCAGGTTTTCCAAGAATTAATGAAACAAGAACGAATGAAAGCCGCTCGCCGCCCTTTATTAATGCAGGCAAAAGATTTCCATTGGACGTTTGTTGAAGAAGGATTGAAGCTCTCATTTTATTTGCCGGCAGGGAGTTATGCCACTGCATTGGTGCGAGAGTTAGTGAATATTAAGGAAGAAGAATAATGCGAATTTTAGTCAGCAATGATGACGGTTTTCACGCCGAAGGGATTCAAGTTTTAGCAAAAGAATTACGAAAAATTGCCGATGTGGTAATTGTTGCACCCGATCGTAATCGTAGCGCGGCATCAAGCTCATTAACGCTTGTTGAGCCACTTCGCCCGCGTCATTTAGATAGTGGTGATTATTGCGTAAATGGCACGCCGGCTGATTGTGTGCATTTGGCATTAAACGGTTTTTTATCTGGACAAGTCGATCTCGTAGTATCTGGTATTAATGCAGGTTGTAACATGGGTGATGATACCTTATATTCAGGCACCTTGGCGGCTGCATTGGAAGGGCGTCATTTAGGGTTACCAGCTATTGCGGTATCTTTAGATGGTCGTCTGCATTATGAAACAGCGGCTCGCGTGGTGTGTGATTTGATTCCCAAATTACATCCTCAATTATTGAATAAACGCGAAGTGATCAATATCAATGTACCAGATTTACCTTACGAAGAACTTAAAGGCATTAAAGTCTGTCATTTAGGCTATCGCACATCTGCGGCCGAAGTGATTAAACAAGAAGATCCTCGAGGCGAAAATATCTATTGGATTGGTCCGTCAGGCTTGCCTGAATATGATGGTGAAGGCACCGATTTCCATGCAGTAAAAAATGGTTATGTTTCCATTACACCAATTCAAGCTGATCTTACGGCTCATCAGTCAATTGCTGCTTTACAAGATTGGCTGGAAAGTGAATAATGTGCCATTTTGAAACGAATTTTCCCCATTGAAGCAATAAAGGATAAGTGAATGAATATTTTTGGTGCGATGTACGATAAAACGATGCAATGGTCAAAACATCGCTTTGCCGTGTTTTGGCTATCCTTTGTGAGTTTTATTGAGGCCATTTTCTTTCCAATTCCACCCGATGTGATGTTGATTCCAATGTCAATGTCAAAACCGAAAAGTGCGTTTCGTTTTGCGCTTTATACAGCGGTCGCTTCTGTAGTGGGGGGAATGATTGGTTATGCTATCGGCTATTATGCCTTTGATTGGGTTCAAGGTTATATTCAACAATGGGGCTACCAAGCTGCTTGGGAACAGGCTATGGCGTGGTTTAAAGAATGGGGCATTTTAGTGGTATTTGTCGCTGGTTTTAGCCCGATTCCTTACAAAGTTTTCACCATTTGCGCGGGCGTGATGCAAATGGCGTTTATCCCCTTTGTGATTACTGCATTTGTGTCGCGTTTTGCTCGTTTTATTTTAGTGGCAAAACTCGCTGCATGGGGCGGAGAAAAATTCGCCGCGAAATTACGTAAATCCATTGAAATCATTGGTTGGAGTGTCGTTGCTCTGGCTGTGATTGCTTATCTTATTTTAAAATAACAGGATGACCTTTTTTATGAATAAATTACTCTTAATTA
>CAKQTN010000062.1:0-6944 GCA_934276625.1 uncultured Haemophilus sp. | reverse complement strand
ATTTTTGATGAATCGTATTCATTCATCTGACAGCCCCATGTTTTAATATGTAATTTTTGCGTCATATTGCTTAAAAATAAAGATTAGTAAAAAGATAAAATCGGTCGGCTATTGTACAGATTTGTGGCAATTCTGGCTAGTGCAAAATGGACTTTTACCTATTTCGGTATAGAAAAAGTGCGGTTAAAATTACCGTGAATTTTAACCGCACTTTGTTTAGTATCCCTCTTCTTCCATATTGGGTAGGAATGTTTTTTGTTTAATTCTCTTCACTCTTGTTTCAATTCGCCCATCTGGGTGTAGCTCAATTTCACGCCAGCCTGGTTGTAAGGTATCTAAAGCAAAATGGTTGCTATCTGGCTTAAATTGAATACAAGTCGCTGGTGTTGCCATGGTTTGATAACCTTGCCAATAGCCATCGACTTCTTGATGAATATGCCCGTATAAAATCCCTTTTACATTGTTGAATTGAGCAAGAACCACTGAGAATTCATGAGCATTACGTAAATTATGCTGATCAAGCCATGCTGAATTTGTTGGCAATAAATGGTGATGTAATACAACCAAACTATGACGTGCTGGATTTTCAGCTAATTTTGTTTTTAACCAATCTAACTGATAAGTACTCAATTCACCATGAGGCACACCAGAAACTTGGCTATCTAACAAAATCACTTGCCAATGTTTTCCAAGAAGTAAATGTTTTGACGCATTAATAGGCGGTTGGCTTAAATGCTCAACCATTTTGGGTTGAAAATCATGGTTACCCGGAAGCCAAAATACTGACTTATTTAATGGTTTAACCATTTCAACAAATCGTAGATAACCTTCATCGCTACTATCTTGTACCAAATCACCCGTCGCAAGCACGACATCATAATCAAAAGATTCTGCCTGAATTTCTTTTAACACCTGAGAAAAGCTTTCGTGCGTGTTAATACCTAATAAGTCTTTGCTTGTATCCTTAAACAAATGAGGATCGGTGATTTGTAATAATTTGACGATCTCAATCGCGGATTCGTATTCAAATCTATTGTTCATGGGACTCCTATTGCCAACGTTGCTGCAATTGGGCGTAATTTAATTGAAGCCATTGCAAGCCCATTACTGCAATGCCATTATCAATTTTGCCTTCACACATCCATTGATAGGCTTGCTCACGTTTCACCACATGAACACGAATGTCTTCATTCTCTTCTGCTAAACCATGAAGTCCCTTGGCTTGCGAGCTATCTACTCGACCAACAAACAAATGAATACGTTCGACGACACCGCCCGGGCTATCCCACACGCTTAAACAATGTGTGAGATCTTGAACAGATACACCTGCTTCCTCTTCACTTTCACGCAAAGCGACTTCTTCAGGTTGTTCCCCCTCTTCTATCATGCCGGCGATCAATTCTAATAACCAAGGGGAACGAGCTGATTCAGGTTGATATGCACCAATACGTACTTGCTCAACTAAAACCACTGCATCTTCTTCCGGATCGTAAGCAATCACGGCAGAAGCGGCACCTTTGACCAACAACTCCCGTGTCACGACACCACTTTCACCACCGGCAAAAAGCTTATGTTTAAACTGTACTTTCTTAAGTGTAAAAAAACCTTTATAAACAGTTTCTTCATTAAGAACTTCTATATCATGCTGACTAAACTGTTGAATTTCTGACATCATTACTCTCCTAGTATCGAGGTCGCATAATACTCCCATAAAAAAATAAAAAAAACTGAACCCTCTATTTTTTTGTCGAAACTTTGAAGCCGGTCACAAAAAAAGAAAACCTATGATGATTTCTTATTCATCATAGGTTTACATTAAAAATTTATTTAAATTAACAAACGCGGCTGGTAATTACCCCATCGGCCACCTTCGTTTTAATGGTGTCGCCTGTTTTGACTTGCTTCACACTCACAATCGCATGTCCTTTGTCATCCTCTGCAATGGAATATCCTCGTGCCAATACTTTTAATGGGCTTAATCCATCTAACTTACCACACAATGTTGCCAACTTATTTTGACGTTCCGTGACTTGACGATTCGCCCCTAAATTTAACCGCACTTGTAACTGGGCTAAATATTGAGATTGTTTTTGCAAGCGATAAGGCAACGGATTTTGTTTTAAGCGCGCGGAAAGTGCGGTCAATTTTTGCTGCGTTTTATCTATTTGGCGCTGCATTGCCAAAACTAAACGATGATGTAATTGTTCTGTTCTGGCTTTTTGCATCAACAATTGATTTTGCGGATGTTGGTTTTGCAGGCGTAAACGTAACTGTTGTAAACGTTGTTGTTGATGACTAAAAATACGATCTAAAGCCATCTCCAAACGCTGTTGTTTATAAGCTAACTGTTGAAGTAATTCCTGCTGATTGCGACTCACTAACTCTGCCGCTGCAGACGGTGTCGGCGCACGTAAATCAGCCACAAAATCGGCAATAGTGACATCTGTTTCATGACCAACTGCACTGATAATCGGTAAATTAGAACGGAAAATCGCACGTGCCACTTCTTCTTCATTAAAGCAACAAAGATCTTCTAAGGAACCACCACCTCGACCGACGATCAATACATCTACTTCTTGACGAACATTGGCGAGCTCAATCATTTGGACGATTTCAGCCGTTGCTTCTTTGCCTTGCACTGCCGTTGGATAAATCACCACTTTCAAACTGGGATCTCGACGAGCCAAAATATGCAGAATATCTTGCAACGCAGCGCCTGTCGAAGAGGTAACAATCCCCACCGCTTTAGCATAGTCCGGCAAGCTTTTCTTCAAGTTTTGTGCAAACAACCCTTCAGCGGCCAATTTCATTTTTAGCGCTTCAAATTGCTGTTGCAATAATCCTTCACCAGCAGGGTGCATAGATTCAATAATCAGCTGATAATCACCGCGAGGCTCATATAAACTGACATTCGCCCGCACCAACACCTGCATACCATTTTGTGGACGAAATCCCACCCGCAAATTTTTCATGCGGAACATCGCACCGCGAACTTGGGCATTTTCATCTTTCAACGTTAAATACCAATGCCCTGACACAGGTTGAGTGAAATTAGAAATCTCCCCTGTAAGCCAAATCTGTGAAAAATTCCCTTCTAGCATTTGGCGGGCTGCGCTGTTCAGTTGGGAAACGGAGTAAATGTTTTCAGACATTATTCAATCAACACCCAACCGTCATCTAACCAGTTACAAATCGAATCAAGCAATAATTCCATTGTACTTTCAGGATCTTCTGTATCATTCACTAAATTATTTAAGAATGCCCAATCTAGCGCTTCACCATCAGAAAGACGTTTCAACACTTCCGCTTCAATGACATTCACTTCATCTAACCATTCGCCATTAGCATAAATGCGGAGCGGATTTTCGGTGTAAAGCAATTTGCAGTTATTGTCCTGCATTAATACACCTTGTTCCTCTTCTAAAATTGACCGCACTTCGTCAGGATCGGACATATCATCAGATACCAACATTTCATAGCGACGTGAGCTCACTGTACTGGCTACTGCTTGTTTGAACAAGGCATCAAAGGCTTCTGACTCTGCCAATTTCGCTAAGAATTGCTTTTTCATTGCTTGAATATTTTCATCCGCCAATTTGCCCGTACGCTGCTCCGACTGTGTTAAACGTAACGGTAATTGGAATTCACTTAAATTCAATTCAGGATCTTGATGACAAAACGCTTTGTTCACGTTATCGAAAATGTCTGCTAAATTCGGGTAACGCAAACCAAAAGAAAAGGTCAAACAATCATCTTCTGCCACACCGTAATGAGACATACGAGCCGGAATATAAAGAATATCGCCCGGATTCATCACTTCATCTATCACCAATTCGCCCATATCATCGAAAATACGGATTGGCTGATTCGGTTTAAATTCTGTGGAAGAATCGCACCATTTACCTAACTGCCAACGACGGTAGCCATAGCCTTGTACCAAAAACACATCATATTCGTCATAATGCTTACCAACAGAACCACCCTTAGGTGCGTAGGACACCATAATATCGTCGCGTTGCCATTGTGGGATAAAGCCAAATTTATTCCAAAGCTGACCGAGTTCTGTACTCCATTGCTCTAAATTTTGCACGAGCACCGACCATTTCTCAGGTACATCTGCAAAATCTTCTTCGGATAGCGGACTGAAAAACACTTTCCAATTATCATCTGAAAAGGTTTTCACTAAACGCGCGGCCACATCTTCGCCTTGTGCTAATTCGATTATATCGTCAGGCTCAAATTGACCAACAATTTCAGGCAAACCATTACGAATAATTAATGGTTTTTTCTGCCAATAATCACGCAGGAAAATTTCAGGGGTAATGCCATCAGGCAGACAATATTGGTTGGAAAGTGCGGTCATTTTTTTACTCCTTTTCCTGTTTTTCTTGTTGAGCTTTTTCTTGTGCGGCTTTGGCTTGCTCTGCTGCACGTTTACGACGAATTTCTTTCGGATCCGCTAACAATGGACGGTAAATTTCAATACGATCACCATCTTTTAACTGATCGTTTAGTTTTGCTGGACGGGAATAAATTCCTACTTTATTCTCGCGCAAATCAATCTCGGTAAACTGTTGTAAAATGCCCGATTGCAAAATAGCCGTTTGGATCATCGTGCCTTCATCCACTTTGAAGGACTTCAAATAATAACGATCCGGCAAGGCATAGGCGATTTCAATATTGATTTGGTTCATGTCTTATTCTGTCTTGATGAGTTTTCCGTTATTATAGCGGAAAAGTGCGGTCAATATTAACGATAAAATCAGGAGTTCATCATGAATTGGGTATTTTTTGCCATTGGTTCAGCCTTTTTTGCTGGACTTACCGCTATTTTAGGCAAATTAGGGGTTGAAGGCATTAACAGCAATCTCGCGACCTTTATCCGCACAATTGTGGTTTTACTCGTTACAGCGGGTATCATTAGCGCCCGCAATGAATGGCAACTACCACAACATATTGCTGCAAAACCTCTCACCTTTTTAATTCTTTCTGGTGTTGCTACGGGCCTATCTTGGCTTTGTTATTATCGTGCGTTACAAATGGCGCCCGCCTCTTGGGTTGCGCCCATTGATAAACTCAGTGTCGTGATTGCCATTATTTTAGGTGTGGTATTGTTAGGCGAACCCTTAAGTATGAAATTAGTCATAGGAAGTCTATTAATTCTCTCAGGTGTTTTAGTCTTAGCCTTATAGATTGAGAAATTAGCCCTTTTTCGCTACAATACGCCACTATTTTTATTCAAGCAGAAAACTATGTCTGAAATTAAACTCATCGTGGGGCTGGGAAACCCTGGCGATAAATATGCGGAAACCCGCCACAATGCAGGTGAATGGCTGATTGAGCGTTTAGCTCGTCGCTTTAATGTTTCGCTTAATGCAGAAAATAAATTCTTCGGTCACGTGGGAAAAACACTGATTAACGGCAAAGAAGTGCGTTTTTTAGTGCCAACGACGTTTATGAATTTAAGTGGAAAAGCCGTAGGCGCACTTGCTAATTTTTATCGCATCAAACCAGAAGAGATTTTAGTGCTACACGATGAATTAGACTTACCACCTGGCACCGTAAAATTAAAACAAGGTGGCGGACATGGCGGACATAATGGTTTAAAAGATATCGTGGCACAGCTTGGTAACAGCAACAATTTCTATCGTTTACGCATTGGCATTGGCCATCCTGGACACCGTGATTTAGTTTCAGGTTTTGTGCTTAACAAACCCGCGCCTGCAGAAAGAGAAGCACTCGATAAAGCGTTAGACGAAGCCACCGATTGCATTGAATTGCTTTTCAAAGAAGGCATGGTGAAAGCCACCAATCGCTTAAACAGTTTTAAAATTTAACTCAAAAGTGCGGTGAAAAAACACCATAAATTTTAACCGCACTTACGCTTACAATAAGGAAAACATCATGGGATTTAAATGTGGTATCGTTGGTTTGCCAAATGTCGGTAAATCTACCCTTTTTAATGCATTAACCAAAGCCGGTATCGAAGCGGCAAACTATCCGTTCTGTACCATCGAACCGAATACTGGCGTGGTACCAATGCCAGATCCGCGTTTAGATGCGTTAGCGGAAATTGTTAAACCTGAACGAGTGTTGCCAACCACTATGGAGTTTGTGGATATCGCTGGTTTGGTTGCGGGTGCAAGTAAAGGTGAAGGCTTAGGGAATAAATTCCTAGCTAATATCCGTGAAACGGATGCAATTGGCCATGTTGTTCGTTGTTTTGAAAATGATGACATCGTGCACGTTGCAGGTAAAATCGATCCATTAAGTGATATCGAAACCATCAATACCGAATTAGCCCTTGCTGACTTAGATAGCTGCGAACGTGCCATCCAACGTTTACAAAAACGTGCAAAAGGTGGCGATAAAGACGCAAAATTTGAGCTTTCTGTGATGGAAAAAATCCTTCCTGTACTTTCTGAAGCGGGCATGATTCGTTCTGTTGCGTTAGATAAAGATGAGTTATTAGCAATTAAAAGCTATAACTTCCTCACATTAAAACCAACCATGTACATTGCTAACGTGAATGAAGACGGTTTTGAAAATAACCCTTATTTAGACAAAGTACGTGAGTTTGCAAAAAAAGAAGGCTCTGTTGTGGTGCCTGTATGTGCGGCGATTGAAGCTGAAATTGCAGAGCTTGATGACGATGAGAAAATCGAATTCTTACAAGATCTTGGCATTGAAGAACCTGGCTTAAACCGTGTAATTCGTGCAGGTTATGCTTTATTAAATCTTCAAACCTACTTCACTGCGGGAGTGAAAGAAGTGCGCGCATGGACGGTTTCTGTTGGTGCAACCGCCCCTAAAGCAGCAGCCGTAATTCACACTGACTTTGAAAAAGGCTTCATCCGTGCAGAAGTGATTGCTTACGATGACTTCATCCAATTCAAAGGTGAAAACGGAGCAAAAGAAGCAGGTAAATGGCGCTTAGAAGGTAA
>CAKQTN010000061.1:0-7142 GCA_934276625.1 uncultured Haemophilus sp. | reverse complement strand
GTTAAAATGCCGTCTTTTTCTGCTTGCCAAATCATATTGGCACCAATACGGCATTTCACGCTGAAGCTTGGGTTACGACCTTCAATTTTTACGACAACGTTACCATTGTGTCCGAAGTGTTTTAAACGAACTAATGGAGTATTACCGATTGAGTATGAGTTATCTGCATAAATTGTCATTTTACTGTCCTTTTATATTTTGGAATGAGTTGATGCAGTAGTTATAACATCGGCTTTTATATAAAAAAAATAGTTAATAGCTATATTTTATAACTAAATGCTATTTATTCACGATGTTATTTCCTGAAGGCTTAATTTCTGTACTCGTAGAACGTGTCACAATTTGTGTTGAGCCTGAAGTGCGGTCAAAATTCATATCGAATTTTAATTGTGAGCGATAATTTTCGACCCACATTACCGTTGCACCACAGACCGCCACAGGAATAATCACTAAATTCACGATCGGCAATGCGGTACAAAGGGTGATTAATGCTCCGAATGTCAGGCTTTGTGTGCGTCTTTCGCCTAATGCATTTTTCATGATGCCAAAGGAAATCTTGTGGTTATCAAACGGATAGTCACAATATTGAATTGCCATCATCCAACAGGTAAATAAGAATGTCAGCACAGGGATAATGGTTTGTCCGATAACAGGGATAAAACTCAATAAGAACAAGCCTACAAATTTCGGTAAGCTGTACCATAATTTTTGCCATTCACGATTTAGCATACGCGGCACATCTTTCATGATTTCGGCAAAACCATCATCATTAACTGTTTCACCAGTCAGCATTTTTTCGACTTTTTCTGCCAATAATCCATTAAATGGTGCAGCAATAAAGCCTGAAAGTGTCGTAAAGGCAAAATAGAAAAATAAGAGAATCGAGCCAATAGACAGCACAAGCAAAATCACACTTAAAAAGCTTAACCAATCAGGAATAAAGCTCATCACCCAGTCAATCATCGTGGAGATTTGTGAAACGAATAGCCAAAATAAGCCTGTAAGTAGAACGACGTTAAGTAAAATTGGCATAATCACAAAACGGCGGAGACCTTTTTGCGTAATAAAATGCCAACCCATTACGAAATGATTGAAAGCAGATTTTATTTCATTTTGATCGATCATCATTGTTCCTTTAAATTGAAAAGTAAAAAATACAAAATGTCACAGAAAGACAATATTTTTTGAGAAAAATTCCATCTCATCCCTTTTAATCTCTTGTTTGCTTTCCTATTTTTTCACCTGTGGAAATGTGATAGGATTAGCAAAAATCATTGCGTTAAGGAGCAACAAGAATGGACTTAAATACCATTTTGATTATTTTAGGGGTAATTGCTTTAATTGCCTTAGTGGTACACGGATTATGGTCAAATCGCCGTGAGAAATCAAAATATTTTAAAAGCGCTAACACATTTAACCGCACTTCTAAAAACGGCGAGGTCAATCCTTTTTCGCAAGCTGCTGATCCTAATGCGGATATTCGTTTAACACATCGTGCTCAAGCGGCGCAGCCAGTACAACAACATGTTCAACCTAAAGTGGCACCGCAGGCGGCAAACCAACAGCAATTTAATTTTGATGAGCAACGAGCTCAAGTGGATGCGCGTCAAATAGAAAAAAGCGTGGATGATATTAAAATCTCTTTACCAAATCAGCCGGTTTATGAGATGAATACTACGCAACCTGCTCCAGCGCCAGCTCCACAACCTGAACCCGTGGTTTATCCTGAAACGAATGTACAACCAAAACCGCGTGTAGCAGAAATGACAATTGAAGAATTAGAAGCACAAAGCAATGATTTTGACGGTGTGAATTCTTCTTCGCCAGAATTGCGTGAGCAATTAGCCGAGATGTCATTAAATCCAACTCAAGAACCTACTCATGAGAACGTGCATTTTAACTATCACGAACCAGTAGAAGTGGAAAAACCAAAACAAACCACTGGCTTTGTTCAACTTTATGTGATTTCAAATCAAAATCGTGAATTTTATGGTCCACAATTATCTCAATCTTTAGAAAACCTCGGTTTTATTTTTGGCGAGCGTCAAATGTATCACCGCCACTTTGATTTAAGTGTGGCAAGCCCAGTGTTATTTAGTGTGGCGAACATTGAACAACCCGGTACGTTTGATTATTGCAATATGGCCGAGTTTTCAACCATGGGTGTGGTACTCTTTATGCAGTTGCCATCTCCAGGTAATAATTTGGCGAACTTACGTATGATGATTCGCGCAGCGAAAACCATCGCAGAAGATTTAGGTGGCGTGGTGTTGACTGATCAGCAAGAGATTTTTGATGATGTAGCTGAGCAGGATTACTTATCTCGCATCGCATAAAACGCACGAAAAAATAACCGCACTTTGGGCGAGCCGATGGTTCGCCCATTTTAATTCAATGAGTAAACCGTTAGAGAACATTATGAGCCTTCAGCAACAAATTGATACATTACGTCAGGATCTTCGTCGTTATGAATATGAATATCACGTGTTGGATAATCCAACCATTCCTGATGCAGAATATGACCGTTTATTTCACCAACTTAAAGCCTTAGAAGCCGCCTATCCGGAACTCATTACGGCAGATTCACCTACTCAACGTGTGGGCGCAAAACCGCTGTCAGGCTTTGCTCAGATTCGTCATGAAATTCCAATGCTTTCTTTGGATAATGCTTTCTCAGACGAGGAATTTTATGCATTCGTAAAACGTATTGAAGATCGTCTTATTCGTTTACCTGACCCGCTTACTTTTTGTTGTGAACCGAAATTAGATGGTTTAGCGGTGAGTATTTTGTATGTGAATGGCGTACTGACTCAAGCCGCGACCCGTGGTGATGGGACAACAGGGGAAGATATTACTGCCAATATTCGTACGATTCGAAATATTCCTTTGCAGCTTTTAATGGACAATCCGCCTACACGTTTAGAAGTGCGTGGTGAAGTATTTATGCCACACGCAGGCTTTGAGCGTTTAAATCAACAGGCTCTAGAGAAAGGTGAGAAAACTTTTGCTAACCCACGTAATGCAGCAGCGGGATCGTTGCGCCAGCTTGATCCTAAAATTACGAGTAAACGTCCATTGGTATTGAATGCTTATGGTATTGGTATTGCGGAAGGGGTAGATTTGCCGAATACGCATTATGATCGTTTGCAATGGCTGAAGTCTATTGGGATTCCGGTAAACCCAGAAATCCGTTTATGTAACGGCACAGATGAAGTGTTGGATTTTTATCGTGATATTCAAAATAAACGCAGTTCTCTTGGCTACGATATTGATGGCACCGTGCTGAAAATCAATGATATTGCGTTACAAGAGAAATTAGGTTTTATTTCTAAAGCGCCGCGTTGGGCGATTGCTTATAAATTCCCTGCGCAAGAAGAATTAACTCGCTTAAATGACGTGGAATTCCAAGTAGGCAGAACGGGGGCGATTACACCTGTTGCCAAATTAGAACCTGTATTCGTGGCAGGTGTCACGGTGAGTAATGCCACATTACATAACGGCGATGAAATTGAACGCTTGGATATTGCCATTGGCGATACGGTAGTGATTCGTCGTGCGGGAGATGTGATCCCACAAATTATTGGCGTATTACACGACCGTCGCCCAGCAGATGCGAGACCGATTGTTTTCCCTGAGACTTGTCCTGTATGTGATTCAGCAATTGTTCGTATTGAAGGCGAAGCGGTAGCACGTTGTACAGGCGGTTTGTTCTGTGCAGCACAGCGTAAAGAAGCGCTTAAACATTTCGTTTCTCGCAAGGCCATGGATATTGATGGCGTAGGGGGCAAATTAATCGAGCAGTTGGTGGATCGTGAATTAATTCATACGCCAGCCGATTTATTCAAGTTAGATTTAACCACATTGACTCGTTTAGAAAGAATGGGCGCAAAATCAGCTGAAAATGCCTTAGCGAGCCTTGAAAAAGCAAAACATACGACGTTAGCACGTTTTATTTTCGCCTTAGGGATTCGTGAAGTGGGAGAAGCTACAGCATTGAATTTAGCCAATCATTTTAAAACCCTGGAAGCCTTGCAAAATGCAGATTTAGAAGCCTTACAGCAAGTGCCTGACGTGGGTGAAGTGGTGGCAAATCGTATTTTGGCGTTTTGGCATGAACCACATAATGTCGCGGTGGTGAATGATTTAATCGCTCAAGGCGTACATTGGGAAACCGTGGAAACCAAAGAAGTGACAGAAAACCGCTTTAAAGGCAAAACGGTGGTGTTAACCGGAACCTTAACTCAAATGGGACGTAATGAAGCTAAAGCCTTATTACAAGACATGGGCGCGAAAGTGAGCGGCTCGGTTTCAGCGAAAACGGATTTTGTGATTGCTGGTGATGCAGCCGGTTCTAAACTGACAAAAGCGCAAGAATTAGGTGTGGCTGTTTTAACGGAAGAAGAATTTCTGGCTCAGATTTAATCGTCTCAATCGAAAAAATACTAAAAAAATGACCGCACTTCATCTCATCTCAAGATTAAGTGCGGTTTAACTTTTCTTCTTAATAAACGATAGCAGACATTTTAAGCTCTTAATTTACTGGCTCCGCGTTCCAGTTGTTTTGCCAAGCATTCTTTTGAAGCAATAATCTGTTTACCAAAGCGTTTATATAAACGTTGTTTTAATTTTGCCAACCCTTTCACTTTAGCACTTTTTTCTGCCCCAAATAACTGCTTAATATGGAGTGTCACCTGACCAATTTCTTGTAAGGCAATACCTGTTTTGGCTTTTAATTCGTTTAATTGGAACGTGATTTTTTCCTGTACATTCTGTTCTAATCGTTGTGTTAATTCTGCCGTATCGGCAGTTTCATTTTGACACAACTGTTCAAATTCGGCGATTTCTGTACTGAAATCTAGCTGTAACCCTTGTTCCAGTTCAATTAATACTGCAGTGCCGTATTCCAATTGTGACGTTAATTGCTGTTGGCTTTGAACTAATTGATTTTGAATGGCTTCACTTTGCTCAATACATTCATTTAATGACTGTTTCATTTCTGTCTGTTGCTGCATGGCAGAGGCTTTTAGTGAATCAATTCGTTGTTGAATTTGCTGCATAAGATCTGACATTGTTTTCACGTTTTCCATTTTCTTCTCCTTTGGGATTTTTAACCGCACTTAAGAAAAGTGCGGTCATTTTGTTATTTATTGTTTGATGATTTGTTTCACATCAATATCTGTTTTATTCCATTCTTTATCGACTTTACCGATAATTTGAATGTTATCTTGAGGTGCTATCGTTTGACCATTCCATGCTTTTTTGCTGACTTCAATTTGGATTTCTTTTCCACTTGCGTCTTTAAATAAGAAATCCTTTTTACCAATTTGTTTTACAATTTGTCCGTCTAAACGAACTGGAGTGTTATCATTGGCATTTAATGCATCAGCGACGGTTTTCACAATGACGCTTTCATCTACAAAACCTTGTTGAGTGACTTGATTCTTGCCATCATTAAATCCTTGCGCCATTGCGGTGTTATATACGGCAACAGAAGATAATGCGATAGCTGCAACAGTAAGTAATTTTTTCATAGTTTGTTCTCCTAAATAAGATAATCATAAAGTAAGTTGAAAGTTTTGCTTTCAGATGTATTAAATCATTCAAATCTTAATCTTTTCTTAAGTGATTAACATTTTTCAGATTTATTTATCGATTGGGTTGTTTGCCTTTCGATGAGTGTATTTAAACAAGAGAATCTTAAGGAAAGATTAAGAGAGGTAAAAAAAATGAAAACTTTTTGAAAATAAAAAAATAGGGCGTTTAAGCCCTACTTTTTATAAGAAAAATGCCTTGAAAATCTACCGCACTTTAGCCTGCTACTGCCGGTAGGTAACCCGCTTGAATTAAGAATGGCACGATCATAATTGCTATACCAATGATTAATGCTATCACTAAAGTCACATTACCACCGATTACACGATAAGGCAGATTTGGATTTGTTTGACGTGTTTTCCAAGCTAGTCCAATAGGTAAAATCAAGCAATAGAATGCACAGAGTAAGCCTGCATAGCTTAATGCGGCAATAAAACCTTCAGGATAATACAAGGCAAACGCAAGCGGTGGGGTGAAGGCGGCGATAGTGAGTGTCAAGCGATTGTGTGGCAATTTGTAACGTTTAAATAAATCGCCTAAACCTTCAAATACCCCGAGCATGACACCAAGGAAAGAGGTGATTAATGCAAGTGCTGAGAACACACGCACGATTTCGCCCATGATGTGGGAGTTCGTGATTTGACGTGTTGCATTAACTAAGCCGTTAAGGGTTGGATCCGCTTGGAGTACTTGCACGAATTCATTTTGGCTTAATACACCGTGAGTCGCTAATTGCCACACTAAATAAGCTACAAGTGGAATCGCTGTACCAATTAAAATCGCTTTACGGAATTGAGTAACACTACCATCTAAATAGCTGTTTACGCTGCCCATGATGATGTGGAAGCCAAAGGAGGTAAAGAAAATTGGCGCCGCAGAGATCACGAAAGCATAATTTAAAGGTAAGGCCATCAGGTTATCGACAGACACTTTTGGTAACATCATGAATAACACAAAAGCAAAGGCAATTAATTTACCGATGAACAGAATACGAGTGGCACCATCAACACCTCTTGTACCGACAACTACAAAGGCACCGAGTACGACGGTAAATAAAATGATTGAAAGTTCGGAGGAAAGACTTTCAAAGCCAAAAGCGGTTGGTAAGCCTGATAATAGTGAGCCGCCCCCGGTGATGTAGGCCGCTGAAAGGGCATAAAGTAAAATGAGCAAGCTAAAAGTCGCTAAGACACGCCCAGTGATACCAAAGTATTTTTCAGCGAGAGTGGCTACGCCATCATTCAGGCGATCAGCTGTTTGATACACTTCAACAAAAAGTAACCCGCTGTAAACCAAAAGCGCCCATAAGCCGACTAGTAATAAAACGGTATAACCAAAACCAATTCCGGCAGAGGTTAATGGCATCGCGAGCATTCCTGCTCCGATGGTCGTGCCTGCAATGATTAAGGCACTGCCGAATGTTTTGTTCTTTAGCATAAAATTGTCCTCCGAGTATAAAATTGAAAAATGAGGTTAAAGCTGACCGCACTTTTCTTTGTAATGATAGCGGCAAACCGAAAGATAAGAGTCATTTCCACCGATTTGGATTT
>CAKQTN010000060.1:0-7206 GCA_934276625.1 uncultured Haemophilus sp. | reverse complement strand
TGATAAGCCAATACAACCAATGCCGCTAAACCTGCGACGAATGACATTCGTACAACATGAAACAGCCAAGGATCGTAAAGATAAAAAAGATTAAAAAGTGCGGTCATTTTTACGTTATTTTCCTAAATTCTTTTTCACTGCTAAGATTTTTTTGAGTGGATATTTCATTAATTTCTTCACTAAATTATTAGATTTTGAACCACGAATCGCTTCCAAATTACTCACTAATTGTGGATTTTCAATGGCTACAAGCGGACGAACCACATTGTTATTAATCTGGAATTGGGTTTCAAATAATAAGAAATCATCAGCAAGCCAAAACGGTTTTTCTTGTTCGAGTTGTTTCAAAAATGCACGTGCCGCTGATTTTTTGATTAAGTATGCCACCGTACCTGCAAAATAACTTTTATATGGATAAGCCACGGTGACATCACCAATAGTTTGGCGCAAGAATGAAAAAGTGGTTGGATAATTGATCTCTAATTCCACATCATTAAATTCAGCAATTTTTGACTGCCCGATTAATACAATATCCGCATCACATTTTTCGGTTAAGAGTGCGATTGTTTTTGGTGATAAATTTGAATTGAATAAAGCGTCATCTTCACACACCAATGCATAGTCATTTTCCGTCACATTTTGATCTTCTACGATCTGACGATACACTGCTAAATGACTTAATGTACAACCAATTTCGCCTTTTGTGACGTTGCGTCCATAATGCTGTTCAAATTTTGTTGGATTGAATACTTCTGCCAATTCATCCCATTCTTTTTTCATGGTATTAATGGCTGAAAATACAACGAAATCTGCCGTATCCGGTTGAGCAAAAAACAGCTCACGACGCTGAACATCTTTATCTAGTGAAATCAAATATTTATTCATAATTATCTCAAATTTGGTTTTTGCAGTATTTTGATTACAACAAACGGAAATAGTTGCAAATTATACTAAAGAAATAGTCCAATGGCATGGCTTTTAGCACAACTTTAAAAAGCCTTAAAAAAATAACCGCACTTTAAATGCTTAAAGCGCGGTCTATTTTAAATGGATTAATATGTTATTTCTTTCAATTAGAAAATTGCTGTCGCTAAACCGACTACAACACTTAAAGAAAGCACTACAGCTAACATTGCGTAACCAAAATCACTCATTTTAATTTCCCACTTGTTTAGTTAAAGATAACCCATTCTAACAATAAAGCACGTTTTTTCAAAAAATTTTTATAATTTACTTAACCTATTTGGTGACAGTCTTTATAATAGGAAAAATTCTCTAGAGGCAAAATTATGGCAACAATTAAAGATGTCGCAAAAATGGCTGGTGTTTCCACCACCACTGTTTCACACGTAATTAATAAAACCCGTTTTGTAGCAAAAGAAACCGAAGAGGCGGTGATGCAAGCCATTAAAAGCTTGAAATACTCACCAAGTGCTGTTGCTCGGAGTTTGAAAGTCAACACGACAAAATCCATTGGGATGATTGTGACCACCAGTGAATCCCCTTATTTTGCTGAAATCATTCATGCCGTTGAAGATCATTGTTATCGTCAAGGCTATTCACTTTTTTTGTGTAATACACAAAATGATCCTGAAAAAATTAAAAACCACGTCGAGATGCTTGCCAAAAAACGCGTAGATGGTTTATTGGTCATGTGTTCTGAATACACACAACATTCACTTGATGTGCTTTCTAGTTTCTCGTCTGTGCCGATGGTGGTAATGGATTGGGGTCCAAATACAGATACCGATATCATTGAAGATAACAGCTTTACGGGCGGTTACCTTGCTACTAAGCATTTAATTGATTGTGGTCATAAAGCGATCGGTCTTATTGCGGGTGAATTAGATAAAACGACGGCAAGAACCCGTTACGAAGGCTTTGTAAAAGCGATGAATGAAGCCAATCTACCAATACATGAAAATTGGATTATGGAAGGTTTCTTCGAGCCTGAAGACGGTTACGAGTGTATGAATAAAATTCTTGCACAAGACAGCCTACCTACTGCCGTATTCTGTTGTAATGATGTGATGGCATTAGGTGCAATTTCTGCAATTACGGAAAAAGGATTACGTGTACCTGATGATATCTCGATTATCGGCTATGATAATATTCACTCATCACGTTTCTATGCACCGCCACTCACCACGATTCACCAATCGAAGTCTCGTTTAGGTGCACAAGCGGTTAATCTGTTATTTGAGCGTATCGCCAATAAAGATAACAATAATCACGAAAAACACCGCATTGCAATCCATCCTGAACTCGTCATTCGAAAATCAGTTCGCAACCTTAAATAAACATTAAACTTTTTGACCGCACTTTGAATTTTATCTAAAAAAGTGCGGTCATTTTTTTACTTATTTTAGCCTTTTTTGATTTAATGCAAGTTTTTGACGTATAGCATTTGATCCCAATACATATTTTTGGTTATATCTCTCCTGGTTTTATTTTTTTCTTTATCGGAGTTCATATGACTGATGAGTATCGCACTCTCCGCCATAACATTAATATGCTAGGGCGTTTTCTTGGAGAAACCATTAATGATGCACAAGGCGAAGACATTCTCACCTTAATTGAAAATGTTCGTCAATTGTCCAAACAATCTCGAGCTGGCGATAGCCAAGCACGTAAAACATTGTTGGATACCCTTTCCACCATTTCAAATGAAAATATTATTCCTGTTGCACGAGCATTCAGCCATTTTCTTAATTTAACGAATATCGCTGAACAATACCAAACGGTCTCTCGCCAACACAAAGATTTACAATCTTCTAATCGTTCATTAAGTGCTTTATTCCAACGCTTAAAAGCATTAAATACTTCAAAAGAAGAAGTTTACAAAACCGTTGAAAACTTGCTCATTGAGCTAGTATTAACCGCACACCCAACCGAAACCACACGACGTTCGTTAATCCACAAACACGTTGAGATCAATAAATGCTTAAGCAAATTAGAGCACGATGATTTAACGCCGAAAGAACGCGGCATTATTGAACGCTTGCTACTTCGTTTAATTGCTGAAGCATGGCATACCAATGAAATCCGTACTGTTCGCCCTACGCCATTCGATGAAGCAAAATGGGGCTATGCCATGATCGAAAATAGCCTATGGCAAGGAGTACCGGAATTCTTACGTCAACTAAATGAACATGCTCGTGAATTCTTAGGCTACGATTTACCTGTGGGCTTACGTCCTGTCAGAATTTCTTCTTGGATGGGCGGTGACCGTGATGGTAACCCATTTGTTACTTCAAAAATTACTCAACAAGTCCTCTATCTTGCTCGTTGGAAAGCGGCGGATTTATTCTTAAATGACATCAAATCCCTTGCCGATGAATTATCCATGGTGAAATGCACACCAGAATTTACCGCAAAATATGGTGAACATTTAGAACCTTATCGTTTTGTGGTCAAAGAGCTTCGTGCAAAACTTATCGCGACCCTTGATTACTTTGAAGATTGCATGGCAAATCGTCCGCCACGCGTAAGCCAAGCAGATATCATCATGGAAGATAATCAACTTTGGGAACCACTCTATGATTGCTATCAATCATTGATGGCATGCGGCATGCGGATTATTGCCAATGGATCCTTATTGGATATTTTGCATCGTATTCGCTGTTTTGGGGTTACCCTTTCACAAATGGATATCCGTCAAGAAAGCACGCGTCATACAGATGCGATTGCTGAAATTACCCGTTATCTTGGTATTGGAGATTATGCACAATGGAGCGAAGCAGAAAAACAATCTTTCTTGGTGCGTGAATTAAATTCTCGCCGTCCATTAATTCCAACCCATTGGGAGCCATCTGCAGAAACCCAAGAAATTTTAGAGACTTGCAAAGTCATTGCACAACAAAAACAAGGTGTAATTGCTTGCTATATTATTTCCATGGCAAGAAGCGCCTCTGATGTTCTTGCTGTGCATTTATTATTAAAAGAAGCGGGCGTGCCTTATCACATTCCTGTCGTGCCACTCTTTGAAACCTTAGATGACTTAGATGCCTCTGAAGGTGTCATGCGTCAATTGTTTAATATTGGTTGGTATCGTGGCGTAATTAACAATCACCAAATGGTGATGATTGGTTATTCTGACTCAGCTAAAGATGCGGGAATGATGGCAGCTTCATGGGCACAATATCGTGCACAAGAAGCATTAGTCAATTTAACCGAAGAACTGGGTATTGAACTCACTTTATTCCATGGTCGTGGTGGTACAATCGGTCGTGGTGGCGCGCCTGCACATGCAGCATTACTTTCTCAACCTCCGCGCTCACTCAAAAATGGTTTACGTGTGACTGAACAAGGGGAAATGATCCGCTTTAAACTTGGTTTACCCGAAGTTGCGGTTGAAACCTTTGATCTTTATGCCAGTGCAATTTTAGAAGCAAACTTACTTCCACCGCCAGAACCCAAAGCAGAATGGCGTACGGTCATGGATGAGCTTTCCGCTACTTCATGCGACATTTACCGTAGTGTTGTTCGTGGTGATAAAGACTTCGTGCCTTATTTCCGTAGTGCCACACCAGAACAAGAACTGTCTAAACTGCCACTTGGCTCTCGCCCTGCAAAACGTAATCCAAATGGTGGCGTGGAAAGCTTACGTGCCATTCCATGGATTTTTGCTTGGATGCAAAACCGCTTAATGCTACCAGCATGGCTGGGGGCGGGTGCGGCAATTCAAAAAATTGTAGATGAAGGCAAAGGTCATATTATTGAAGAAATGTGTAAAGTTTGGCCATTCTTCTCGACTCGTGTGGGCATGTTAGAAATGGTGTTCAGTAAAACCGATACTTGGCTTTCTGAGCAATATGATCATAACTTAGTGAAAAAAGAGCTTTGGTACTTAGGTGAAAATCTGCGTAATCAACTCAATGCGGATATTAAAACCGTGCTTTCGCTTTCTCACAAAGATGAGTTAATGGCAGACTTGCCATGGATCGCCGATTCTATTGCGTTACGTAATGTTTATACGGATCCACTCAATCTCCTTCAAGTGGAATTGCTTCGTCGTTTCCGTGAATCGCCTGAAAATCCAAGCCCTGATGTAGAACAAGCCCTGATGATTACCATCACAGGTATTGCCGCAGGTATGCGAAATACGGGCTAGTTCGGCAACTAAAAATAAGTGCGGTCAAAAATAATGATAAATTTGACCGCACTTTTTGTTTTCTATTTCTTGCGGTATCATACGCACAATTTACTTGATGAAGGAAAACCCAATGACAACTGATATTCAAAAACTTGATCCCGATGCAGCGATTGATCTTGCTTATGATATTTTCTTAGAGATGGCAGGCGAAAATCTCGATCCCGCTGATATTATGCTATTCAATCTGCAATTTGAAGATCGTGGTGCGGTCGAGTTTGTCGAAACAGCAGATGATTGGGAACAAGAAATTGGGGTGTTAATCGATCCTGACGCTTTTGCTGAAGTGTGGGTGGGTTTAGTGAATGAGAAAGATGAAATGGATGATGTGTTTGCAAAATTCTTAATTTCACATCGAGAAGAAGATCGCGAATTCCACGTTATTTGGAAAAAATAATCGCTCTTCTCTTACTATATTAATTTACAAACTAAAACCGGTTTAATTAAAAATTAAACCGGTTTTTACTTAACAAATTCGTGGTAAAGGTTCGTTGCGTGGTAAGTCTAATAAACGACTTTGACCGAAAAGACCAACTGCACGAACTTTGCCATCAGTGGTCACCTCACCAATTACGGCTGCGTTTTCACCTAATGGATGGCGACGAAGTGCGGTCAGAATTTCAGCTGTTTTTTCTTTATCTGCCACAATTACCAATTTGCCTTCATTAGCAAAATTTAATGCATCCAAACCGAGTAATTCGCAAATACCACGTACTTCCTGACGAATTGGTAATACCGTTTCATCAATTTGAATCCCCACTTTCTGTGCCTGTGCAAATTCATGAAGTACCGCATTCACACCACCACGGGTCGCATCGCGTACAGCTTTCACCCCTTCAATCGGACGAATGCAATCAATAAGCGGTGCAAGCACGGCGCAATCACTGCATAAATCCGTTTGAATACCGAGATTTTCGCGTAAATTCAAAATGGTTGCACCATGATCACCCAAAGTACCACTCACAATAATCTGATCGCCAGGCTGAATACGATGTACGCCCCAGTCCAGTCCATTTGGAATCACACCAATACCTGCCGTATTAATAAATACTTTATCTATTGCACCTTTTTGTACCACTTTGGTATCACCTGTTACCACTTGAATACCAGCTGACTGGCAGGCTTTTGCCATAGACTGGATCAATTTTTTTAAGGTTTCTAGTGGTAAGCCTTCTTCCAAAATAAACCCACAGGATAAATATTTTGGTACGGCACCGCATACCGCGACATCGTTAGCGGTACCACATACAGCGAGTTTGCCAATATCACCACCAGGGAAAAAAATCGGATCAATCACAAAGCTATCGGTAGAAAATGACAATGTTCCACCTAAAGCATTCAACTCTTGTAAAGCAATGCGAGCCTGATCTTCGCCTTGTGAAAGTATTGGATTATCAAATGCCTCGACAAAATAATCGCGGATCAACTCTTGCATTGTGGCACCACCATTTCCGTGTGCCATTGTAATAAAATCAGTCATTGTTTTATTCCCGTCTATATTGATAATAGGCCGCACATGCCCCTTCGGAAGATACCATCAATGCACCATAAGCATTGTCGGGATTACATTTTTTAGCAAATAATGGGCAATCAGCAGGCTTACATTTGCCGATTAATACATCTCCGCAACGAGAATCCGGATCATCGGCAACTTGGTGTGGCTGACAAGCAAAATGCGCTTCTGCATCAAAGCATTGATAATCATCTGTCAGTTCTACGCCAGATTCTGCAATTTCGCCTAATCCACGCCATTCGCTACTGGCTTTCAAGCGGAACACTTCACTGATTGCCTGTTGTGCTAACTCATTGCCATGTTGGTGTACGATACGTTTATACTGATTTTCCACTTCACAGCGTTGTTCAACAATCTGCGTAACCAACATTAAAATTGCTTGTAGAATATCTAAAGGCTCAAAACCGGTGATCACAAAAGGCTTGTGATAGGTGTCACACAATTCTTGATAAGGTTCAGAACCAATCACCATGCTAACATGACCTGGTGCAAGGAAGCCGTCAATTTTGACTTGTCCTTGTGACAATAAGCTGTGTAATGT
>CAKQTN010000059.1:0-7219 GCA_934276625.1 uncultured Haemophilus sp. | reverse complement strand
CGATGTTTCGGGCAGCCGCCATAACAGAGTTTACGAAACTCGCAACGCCGACAAAGTGCGGTCAATTTTTGTGATTTTTCTAAACCAAATTGTTGCTGTTTATTGGAAAGTACAATCTCCGTTAAAGGTTGCTGAGTTAAATTCCCCATCTTGTATTCGGGATACACAAAATGGTCACAAGCATATACATCACCATTGGCTTCCGTAACGAGAGATTGACCGCAAGTGGGTTGATGAACACAAGTTGTAGAAGGATAACCGAGCCATTGTCCTAGCAAATTATCAAACTGCGACACATAAATTTTTCCCACATCATGAGCATACCATTCATGAAAGACATCCACGAGAAATTGCCCGTAGCCTTCTGATGGTACCGAGAAATCGGTTACTGATTGTGTTTGAGCATGACGTTCCACAATAGGAATAAACTGCATATAAGTTGAACCAAGCTGTTTGAGCGCTAAATAGGTTTCTCTTCCTTTTTGCCAGTTTTGATCGTTAATGACGGTTAAGGTGTTAAATTCCACGCCATATTCTTGTAGCAGATTTAACGCTTTTACGACTTTTTCAAAAGTGGGATTACCGTTACCCGAAATACGATAACGATTATGCACAGCACTTAAACCGTCAATAGAAAGCCCAATGAGAAAATGATGTTGTTTGAAAAATGCAGCCCATTGCTGATTAAGGGCAATGCCATTGGTTTGAAAGGCGTTTGTGATCTGTTTGCCTTGGGCAAATTCCTGCTGATATTCAACGGCTTGTTTATAAAAATCTAAGCCTAAGAGAGTGGGCTCCCCCCCTTGCCAAGCAAATTCAACCACATTACCGGCATGAGATTGGATATAGTTTTTGACATAATGTTTTAAGGTGTCTTTCGACATAAAAGGGGCATGTTGCCCAAACTGTTCTGATTTTTCCAAATAGAAGCAATATTCACACTGAATGTTACAGTGAAAACTGCTTGGTTTCGCCATTAAGTGAAAATGAGCTTGTGGTGGAAAAACAGACATCAACCATCCTTTGTTACAACATTATTGATGACCTGATATTCGGTCTAATGCGCCATTTTGTTTGAGTTCTTTTGCAATACGAATCGCGGTTTCAGTTTCACAGCCAGCATATTCTGCAATTTCACGATATGTCCAATTATAATCAGGAAAATGTTGTTTGAGAAAATACAAACTATCCATCACGCGATCTAAAGTACGCAAATAGGCACTTTTTGCTAAACGCTCTTCGGCTTCGCGTAGTTCATCTGCCAAGATCTGCAGTAAACATTGGCTCATCACGGTATTATGCGTAAAAAATTCACTCACTACATTAGGTTTGATGCGAGTAATCTCCGCATCAATTAAGACTTTTGCATTGCAATGATAATGTTTATCCGCCATCGAAAACAAAGTTCGAAAACCAAAATAATCGCCCTTGGAATATAATCGCACTAAGCTTTCCTTGCCATTTTCAAGGGTATGAAATAAGCCAACCAAGCCTGCTTGCACATAATAAAATTCATGTGCTGACTCACCTTGTTGATACAAGAAGGAACCTTTCGGCAAGTGATGCAGCTCAGTAAACTGACAATGTGATAATTCAGTAGGCTTGATTGCGCAATTTTCCATAATCCTCCCTTAAAAGTGCGGTCAATTTTTTATTGGTTTTACACTTCGTTTATAATCCGATATACCCAGTTTTCTAATGGATCATTTAAGCGTTTCATTTCTTGACGCATTTCTTCCAGCATCTCTTTTTTGACCGCCTCATACTCTGGCTTGTAGAACAAATTATGCATTTCAGCTGGATCATTTTTTACATCATAAAGCTCGCAAATGTCCGAAGCATTAAACACTAATTTATAGTCTTTACGGTGCCACATGCGCTGTTCAAAATAAACAAAATGCCCTGCTAACTGTGCCAATATCCCTTTGCGTTGATTATCTTGATGTTGACGAACGATCGGCAAAATACTCTCCCCTTCAAAGGCTTGAGGAATAGGCTGATTAGCGAGATCATAAACGGTCGAGGTTAAATCATGGAGATAGACAAGATTATCATCCTGTTGATTAACACGATTTGAATTCGGGTCTTTAATAATCATCGGAATGTTGTAGGTGGTATCAAACATGAATTCCCCTTTCTCAATCATTCGATGAGCGCCCATCGCATCACCATGATCAGCGGTTGCCACAATAAAAGTGCGGTCATAAATACCGTTGTTTTCTAAGAAGGTAAATAGCTCACCAATTGCATCATCAATCAAGGTGATATAACCCCAGAATTTTGTGATCACTTCTTTCCAATGATCTTCGCTCGCTTCCCACATGCCCCACATTTTAGAGATGGTACGATAGTGTCCTGGTTTACCTTCTAGTGGCTTGAAGAAGCTTTCATCTAGCACCACATCTTCTTTTCGATACATGGAATAATAAGGCTCTGGCACGATACAAGGCGTATGCGGTCCCCAGAAATTAATCCATGTAAAGAACGGTTTATTTTCAGTAAGTGATTCACGAATATAACTTTTCGCTTCATCAATGATGAAATACGGGATAGTTTGTTCTTTTGTGCCTGAAAGCAAACCACACAGTTCTTGTACACGTAAATGAGGGTTATCACCGAAATAAGCACGGCTCACTTCAGGAATTTCATAGCCTTTTTCATCTAACCATTCTTTATAACGATTGGAATGTGTCGGCGGTTGGTTGAACACTAAATTTTTATACACACCACTGCCCGGATAACCATAGCCGTCAAAGTTATGCCCTTTGATACCATAATCTTCCGGTACAGACTTTGTACCCACGTGCCATTTCCCCACAACATAGGTGTTATAGCCGTCTAGTTTACCGATATTGGGGGCGGCTTCACTCACTTCACCTGTACCACCTTTTTCACCATTACGAATGATGCCATGTGTGGACGGCATTAAACCGGTAAAGAGTGAAGTCCGCGCGGGTCCACAAACGGAAGCTGGCGTAAAGGCGTTATTAAAACGCACCCCATCTTTAGCTAGACGATCGATATTCGGGGTTTTAACGATCTGGTGACCATAAGCCCCCAGCATATCTTTACGCACTTGGTCGAGTAAAATATAGATAATGTTCATACACAATCCTTATCTATTTTAAGGGCGTACGTGATGTACGCCCGACTGCTTAATGTTGGTTAGAAAGATGTAATTGATGTTCTGTTTTTTCATTTTTTGGTCTAAAGACAATCAACACGATAAGTTGTAATACCGCATACACTTCCAACACTAACATTGGATTCCCATCTGGTGAAGCAATACCAATTGGTGATAAGAATGCATAAAGCGCAATTAAACCAAGAATTAATGAAACAGATGTTACTTTAATGTATTTCCAATTGGTTAAGTCTACATCGCCTTTATTGATGGTATTTTCCACATAAGGTTCACGTTTTAAGAATTGACCTAGAATCAACATGAAAACAACATCAAATACGAATAATCCGCCCATCACATACACGAAATTGATTTTCACATTGAACACCCAAACAATACTGAAATAAAGTACTACGTGTACAAGTAAAGCAATACGTGCAGCCAAGCCAGAAACAGTTTTATTAAATAAACCCACAGCAAATAACGCCACGATTGGAATATTCACAAAACCGGCAAAGCGTTTAGTGATTAAGAAAATACCATCTGTACCGAACATCAAAAGTGGGCCAATAATCATGGTCACAATCGCCATAATGGTTGAGACTTTTTTCGCATAGACGATCAACTCTTGATCGGTACGTTGTTTTTTACTGATAGATGGTAATAAGTCTTTACAATAAATGGTCGCTGCAGAGTTTAAGAATGAGTTAAAGGTACTTAAAATTGCACCGAAAAGTGCGGCAATAAAGAAGCCTTGCAATGCAGTCGGCATCACTTTATTGACCAATAATGGATAAGAGGTATCAATTGGATTTAAGCCTTCACCTAAAATATGGAAACTCAATAAACCCGGTAAATTAAGAATAATCGGTAATGTGAGTAGGAAAAGTGCTGCAATTAAAATCCCTTTTTGACCCGATGCTAAATCCTTCGCCCCTAAACAACGTTGTACGATGGCTTGGTTCGTTGTCCAATAGAAGAAGTGAACAACCATAATACCGGTAAAAATTGTTGGCCAAGGAGTAGAATCTGTTGAGCTACCAATGGCGTTCCATTTTTCAACATGAGTGGTAGTGATAATATTCAAGCCTTCAGAAATGCTACCATTACCTAAATAAAGCAATGCAAATACAGGCACAAGCAATGCACCAATCACTAAGATCACGGCATTGATAGTATCGGAAACGGCTACCGCTTTTAACCCACCAAAAATCGCATAAATCGCACCCACTACACCGATAGCAATCACGGTATAGACAATTGCCTGTGCATAGCTTAATCCGAAGATCGTTTCTAGATTGAAGATTTTATTAAAGGCAATCGCTCCAGTATAAAGTGCGGTCGGAATAACGATTAAAAGATAGAAGACTAAGAATAATCCAGACATAATCAAACGCGTTTGACGGTCAAAGCGATTTTCAAAAAATTCAGGAATGGTGGTATAACCATTACGCAAATATTTCGGCAACATATAAAGCGCCAAGAAACAAAGCGGAATCACCGTTGGCACTGTCCACGCAATAATAGAAAAGTTGTTTTGATAAGAAACGGCATTCACCCCAATCAATTGCTCAGTAGAAAGTGAAGTTAAAACCATTGAGCAACCAATCACAATACCGCTTAATCCTCGTCCCGCTAAGAAATAACCTTTCTAGGTGGTTAAATCATCGTTTTTAGTCCGTAGCCATGAAATATAGGCCACCAAAGCTGTTACGATGAGGAAACTCGAAACTGTTAATAGCATACGCTCCTCCTTCTAGAAGCCATTATTAAATTCCATTTATAGACTACTGCTAGGTGTATAAAGAGCATATGATAATTGTCATACTGATTGTGTGAGAAGGATCACAAAATTAAAATAAAGTCTGTTTTTATAGATAATTATGAGCAAGATCATAAATTATTTATTTATCCAAAAGAATAATAATGCCGTACTCCCACAAAAAAGGAGTTTGAAATGAGTTTACAGTTAATTTTTATTTTAATTTTATGTGGTGTGATGACAAATATAATGTCCGCTATTTTTGGCATTGGTGGCGGCGTATTGATGGTACCTATTCTCTACACCTTATTCCCACAGTTCCCTTTACAAATGATTGCTGCAACATCATTGACGATTGTTATGGGATCATCCTTTATTAACTTAATTTATTTTTACAAACAAAAAGTATCGATTAATTACAAAGCGATGCTCATTTGGTCTATGGGTATGATTATTGGTGTGCAGCTAGGATTCGAATCCAGTTTTTATGTACCCGATATTGCCATCATCAGTGTGTTTGTTATCACACTTTCCCTATTAGCAATTCGTACTATTTTTAGTAAAGAAAGCGCAATAATTCAGCAATCTACAGCGGATGAAACGATTAAAGGGATAGGGCTTTCAACGGTAGGTGGATTTATTGCTGGCATGACAGGCATTGGAGGTGGCTCAATTATGGCGCCTTTAATTGGACAATTAAAATCCGTTAAAGCCCATCAAATTGCGCCTTATACCAATGCGATGATGTTTATTGGAGGGTTAGGTAGCCTTTATGGCTATCTTTCAAAAAGCTCGACGTATCACTTTGGTTGGCAAATCGGTTATGTCAATTTTTCGATTGTGATTATTGTTGTGCTAAGTGCTTTTGTAACCGGATTTTTCTCAATGAAAATCCGAGGTAAATTATCACCGCACTTAGTCAAAAAACTATTAGGCATTATTTTATTAGTAATCAGCACTTATATGTTACTTATCCATTCCATAAAATAAAAATGGCAGAGGAAAATGCCCTCTGCCATTTCGGTTATTTTTCTTCTTTTTTCACTTCATCCCACAGAACATCCATTTCGATTAAAGAAAGATCTTTAAGTGATACCCCTCGTTCTAAGGCCTTTCCTTCGACTTTGCGAAAACGTTGTTCAAATTTATTATTCGCCTTACGTAAAGCCTCTTCTGCGTTACATTTAAGATGACGAGACAAATTGACTGTCGCAAAAAATAAATCCCCAATTTCTTCTTCTATTCTTTCTTGATTGCGAGGTGCTTGGTTGACCTCATCTCGTACTTCCTTCAATTCTTCTTCAACTTTAGCAAATACAGGCTCAAGTTCATTCCAATCAAATCCAATCTTTGAACACTGTTTTTGCATTTTCTGAGCTCTTAACAATGCAGGAAAAGCATTCGGAACATTATCTAAAATAGACTGTTGTTTTTGAGTTGATTTTTCTTGTGCTTTGATGCTGTTCCAACGGGCTAACGCTTCTTCTTCATTTCCTGCTGTTGCATCACCAAATACATGAGGATGGCGACGTACAATCTTTTCAGAAACATCATTAAGAACATCATCAAATGTAAAATAACCATCCTCTGAAGCAAGCTGACTGAAGAATACCACCTGTAATAAAAGATCACCAAGCTCTTCCCTTAAATTAGCAATATCTTTCTTTTGGATGGCATCAATGACTTCATAAGTTTCTTCAGTTAAACAAGGAATCATGGAATCATAATTTTGTTTAAGATCCCAAGGACAGCCGCCATTAGGATTACGTAGTTGTGCAATTAATTGAATAAAATCTTGAATAGAATAATGCATAAGAATATCTCTGAAACACTAAAATGCAATTAGTATAAAACGAATAGCAAAATAGACAATATTCTTATAAAAATTAAAGATAAATTAATATGGAATAATGGCAGGGGCGGAGAGGCTCGAACTCCCAACACCCGGTTTTGGAGACCGGTGCTCTACCAATTGAACTACGCCCCTATTGGTATTAAGAATTGGCGGAATGGACGGGACTCGAACCCGCGACCCCCTGCGTGACAGGCAGGTATTCTAACCAGCTGAACTACCACTCCGCTAAATGAGGTATGATTGGCAGTGACCTACTCTCACATGGGGAAGCCCCACACTACCATCGGCGTAACAATGTTTCACTTCTGAGTTCGATATGGATTCAGGTGGGACCATTGCACTGTTGCTGCCAAAATTTTTATTTTGTTAATTTACTCTTAAAATAAACTAATAAAATAAAAAGTACCTGGCGGTGTCCTACTCTCACATGGGGAAGCCCCACACTACCATCGGCGCATCGGCGTTTCACTTCTGAGTT
>CAKQTN010000058.1:0-7234 GCA_934276625.1 uncultured Haemophilus sp. | reverse complement strand
GCTTCACAACAGCGCGTCGTTGTGTGGGGCGTATTATAGGCATTTCAGATGCCTTTGCAAGATCTTTTTGTAAAAAAATGTAAATTTTTTCTTAGTTGAAGATCTTTTAATCAAATAGTCTAAAAAACACTATTTTTATGGTGTTTTATTCTACGAATTCAGGCTTTCTGCAAATGTCTTTACTTTTCCCCAATCGGTATATTCAATTTCTTTGGTCGTATCTGTTTCGCCATTTGTAATTTTCATAATCAATTGGATCATGACACGATCAATCCATTTATAGCGTGGATATAACAATGCACCTGCAAATACACCTACTTTTGCTGGCGTCCATTTTATACGTTGAAGGAACTTACGCACATAGGCATTTCCCTCTGGCGTATCTTTTCCTTCTTTTCTCGCTGTCAAATTTACGCCAAAAAAGACCGCACTTTTTGCATTCAGCAATTCATGGTGGCGTTCCACAAAATGGTACAACTGTTTATTAAAATGACCATAGCGAATGGATGCACCAATAATCACCCGATCAAAAAATGGAAGATCCAGTTCCTCCGTTAGCAGTGAAACCACCACTTCGCCTTCAAGATACTGAGCCATAAATTCAGCAATCTTTTTAGTTTGTCCATCACGGCTTGAATATAAAATTAATGTTTTCATTATGCCTTCCAAAACGCTGGTGTGAAGAGCGCCAATAATGTGAAAATTTCTAAACGACCGCATACCATCGCAATGGTGAGTATCCATTTAGCACTATCTGGCATCGCCGTCATATTACTGCTTACTGAACCTAAGCCCGGTCCAAGGTTATTAATACTTGCCAATACTGCATTAAATGCATCAAAAGGTTCGACACCACAGGCAATCACACTTAATAAACAAATAGTGAATACCAATAGATATGCAGAGAAAAAGGCCCAAATACTCCCAATCACACGTTCATCAAGGACATTTTTGCCCCATTTAATTGGATACACTAAATTTGGGTGAACAAATCGCTTCAGCTCTCTCGCACCTTGAAGGTATAACACTAAAATCCGTGCAACACGCAAACCGCCACCAACTGATCCCGCACAGCCTCCAATAAAAGAGGCAATGATTAATAGCATCGGCACAAAGGAAGGCCATTCAGCAAAATTTGATGTAGTGTAGCCTGTTGTTGTTGAAATCGATACGGCTTGGAATACGACTTGCTCAAAATCTTGCCATGAGGAATCAAAATATTGATGGCTTATCATCACCAATGTACAAACCACGATAAGCAAAATTTGAATACTCATAAAGAAGCGGAATTCTGGATCTTTTGTATAAATCTTCAAAATATTTTCTCGTCCTAAGGTCGAAAATGCTCTGAAGTGCAATGCGAAGTTACAAGCCGAAATCCACAGGAAAATGACGGTGATAAAATTAATCGCCGAGCTATTAAAATAGCCGATACTGGCATCATGAGTAGAAAAACCACCAATAGATACTGTTGAAAAACTATGCGTAATCGCATCGAACGGTGTCATGCCTGCTAACCAATAAGCCAAAGCACAAGACATGGTTAAAAAGAAATAAACAAACCACAACGCCTTTGCCGTTTCAGCTATCCGTGGCTGAATTTTCTGATCTTTCATTGGGCCTGACATTTCCGCACGGTATAACTGCATTCCGCCAATACCTAATAAAGGAATAATTGCAATCGCGAGTACGATGATCCCCATCCCGCCTAACCATTGTAGGAATTGACGATAAAACAGAATGGCTTTCGGTAAATTATCTAATCCTGTCATGACGGTGGCACCCGTGGTTGTTAACCCGGAAAACGCCTCAAATACGGCGGAAGCCACTGTTAAATGAGGTGAATCAAATAATAGCAATGGCAAGGTTGCTAGACCGCCCAGAACGAACCAAAATGCCACCACAATTAAGAAACCATCTCGAGATCGCAGTTCTTGTTTATGGTGATGACAAGGCCACCAAAGCAACATGCCCACGGTTAAGCTTAATGCAAAAGCTTGCATAAACGCTTTACCGCCGCCATCGCCATAAATAAGCGCCACGAAGGCTGGAATCAGCATCGTGCCGGAAAAACACATGATCAAAATGCCGATAATCCGAATAATGGATAAAATATGCACAATATCTCGCTTAATTCATTTCTTCTAATTTCAACGTTCCTGCAGAACGCTCAATTAATGCTTGTTCAAAAGGTTTAATTTGATCTTCACTAATGCCTAACTGCAATGTAATCTGCACTTGAAAATCTTGCTGATAAATTTCAATTTGATGCTGTTCACATAAAATTTGGATCCAATTTAATTGTGCATAATCACAATGAACTTGGAATAACTGACGTTCTACTTTTCGTTCAGTTTCTAATAATTTTAAAGCTTGCTGAACACCATTTCCATAAGCACGAACTAAACCGCCAGTGCCTAATAAAATGCCACCATAATAACGAACAACAACGGCACTGATTTCACCAACTTGGCTACCTTGCAAAGCCGATAGCATCGGTTTCCCTGCCGTGCCAGCTGGTTCACCGTCATCGGAAAAGCCTAATTGTTGAGAATCCGTTGGCTTGCCTGCCACTGTTGCCCAACAATGATGGCGGGCATTAGGGTGCTGCGCTTTAATTTCTGCCCAAAAAGCTTTGGCTTGTTCAAGTCCTTCCGTATGTTGCAAATACGTGATAAATCGACTTTTCTTAATTTCTTCTTCAAAAACGACCGCACTTTTGGGGATAAGGTATTCAGCCATGGAATAATTGTTTAAATGAATTTGTTGCGTAGTTTATCATTGATAGCGGATTTATCGAAATTTCCCCATAATTATTGTATGATGTAGCTCAATTTCAATAAAATTAATGAAAAACCATGACTGAAATTACTGTCGATAAAACCCTTGATACCGTTGGTTTACGTTGTCCTGAACCTGTAATGCTCGTGAGAAAAAACATTCGCCACATGAATGAAGGTGAAGTATTGCTTATTTTAGCGGACGATCCCGCCACGACTCGCGATATTCCCAGCTTCTGCCAATTTATGGAACATACCCTTTTAGCGAGTGAAACCCAAGACATCCCTTTTAAATACTGGGTGAAAAAAGGCCAATAAAAATGCGGCCATTATTGACCGCACTTTGATTACTGTTTTACTGGTGCTGTGTATCCTAAATCATAATACTTCTGTTTTACAAAATCTGAAGTTAATAAATTTTCACGTTGTAGCCAAGCCCACGGGATCACTAAATCTTGCTCGCCCTCGGCATACGAAGCAATTTCATATTCGTGATAAATGAAATGGATACCATCGTGTGCAAGATAGAAATTCTCAGAAACATCAAAATCTGTTTTTTTCGTAAACGCATCCTCATCTTTAGTAGAGCCAAAATTCGTATAAAAACTCCACAATAATTCTTTAACCTCAGGGAGCTTTTTCTGATCAATAATATCAGGAAGCGTCAGTACTTTATGTGTAGTCATATCTACAGTTAAATATACGTTCCCCTCAACACCATGAGGCCCCCCAGTATAGCTATAATACCCCATAGCAAAAGTCGCTAATTTTTCTTTTTGACCAACAAATGACATCCAAGCATTACGAGAGAAACCTAGCTCAGGTTCTTTTTCTAAAGATGCTTTTACGTCATTCAAAATTGTTTGATATTCACTTCGCACCTGATCTCGTGTTTTAGGGGCATTTTCTCCGAATTCCTTTTTAACCAATTCAGACCATAACAGCTCATCTAACCAATCTATATTCGTTTTTAATCCTAAGAGACTAATATCGATTTCTACCTCATCACGCTCAAACCAACGTTCTTGCGATGGGGTATATTTAATTTTTTCTACTTTTTCAAAAATAAGGTCTTTTTCCGCAAAAATAGCAGGAATAATCTTCTCCGCCTTTTCTTTTTCAGCTTTTAATTGCGTATTTTCTGCCGTCAGTTGTGCAATTGTCTGTGTTTGTTGCGCAATGGTTGCTTTCGCTTCTTTATCTTCGCAACCTGTTGCAGTAAAAAGTGCGGTTAAAATTAAGGCTGAAATGAATGTCTTTTTCATGTGTTATCCTATAAATCAAATGTATCTTTATCACGTAGAATATGATCATTGCCTTTGCGGCGTAAAAAGCCGGTACGGTCAAAATATTCCATTAATTGAACTGTCAGTTTTCGACCAAAGTTCAGTTTATCACGTAATTCATTTACGGCAACTTTACCTTCTTCGCCTGCCATTTCCTTAATTAAGCGAGCATAAGCATAAATGCTTTCAGTCAGGAAAAAACGGTCTTTTACGATTGGCGTAAGATAGCCCAATTTACCCGCTTTATACATAAAATTACGCATTACACTTTCATCTTGCGCCAAGGCTGTTGCCATATCACGTACCCAAATGGCTTGACCATGCGCTTTCTCAAATTCAGCTAACACCGCTTGCCATAAGCTTTGCTCTTCGGCTGAAAATTGGATTTTGTGTGAAGGCAAATGTAACCAACCACGAGTCTGCTGCAATTGGCCTTCATCAAGCATTTCTTCAATAAAATGATAAATCAGATTTTCCGGTTGGTTTAGTGTCGCAATACGGTATAAGCGGGCTTTACTCAAACCTAGCTGATCATTATGTTGCTCATGATAGGTAGCAAGTGCGGTCAAAATTTGCTGCGTTTTTTCACGTTGATAATCACGATTAAAACACCAATTTTGGAAACGAATATCACCGTTTTCAGCCAACGCTTCTGCCAGTTGATTTTCAGTTAGCTGCTCACTCCACATTAGCGCTTGAGCTGAAACCGCCTCTTTTTGTAAGGTTAATCCGATTCGTTGTGTGGCGGTTTGAGTCTGATTAAGTTTAGCCAAGAACGATAGACGAGCCTCTGTACGCTTATAACGTTTTGGTGAATGAATTTCGAGTATCTTGGCGCCACCAATTAATACTTTTGCATCGCCACTACGTAAAATTAATTTATCCCCAAAGGCCAAAAATAATGGCTGCTCTAAAATAACTTCCGCCAAAGTGCGGTCATTTTTCATTGCATTTTTGCTTTCAAGCAAGGTAAGCTTACCTGTTGTGCGGCTTGCGGCATGATAAATGTGCACAGGCTGACTATCTTTCAAATTCACTTCAGGCGTAATTTCAATGGTAATACGATCAGTTGGCTCAAGTGGTTCTGAGGCTAACAACCAATCGCCGCGTTGCATTGGAATACGATCTAAATCGACATTTAAATTGAGGGCTAAGCGTTGACCAGCCAAGCCTTTCTCACTCGGTGTATTTTGAGCATGGATATTTTTAACACGAACCTTTTGTCCTGTTGAAAGGAAAAGTTCGTCATCAATAGATACTGAGCCTGCAAATGCGGTGCCTGTTACTACAGTCCCAGCCCCTTTCACACTAAAAACACGGTCGATAGCATAACGAAACGGTTTATTTATTTCGGCTAATTCCGGTAAATTGGCTAAATAATCACGTAACGCATCAATTCCTAAGCCTGTTTGTGCCGATGTAATAAAATAATGAGATTCAGCTAAGAATGGATAATCTGTCTGAATTTGTGTTTTTAGTGCCTCGATTTGCTCATTTGTTGCTCGGTCAGCCTTGGTAATCACTACCATGATTTCAGTAAATTGAAGCTGACGCAAAATCGCTAAGTGTTCTTTAGTTTGTGCGGCAATCCCTTCATCAGCTGCAACAATAAGCATGGCATAATGCACACCACCAAGCCCGGCCAACATGTTGGCGAGAAACTTTTCATGGCCAGGTACATCAATAAACCCAAGCACTTTCTCTTTTAAAGGTAAATAGGCATAGCCTAAATCAATGGTCATGCCACGTTTTTTTTCTTCCGGCAAATGGGCCGTATTCGTACCTGTCAGTGCTTTTAAAAGGGCTGTTTTACCATGATCGACGTGCCCTGATGTTACTATGATCATAATTTTTCCACCGTATCTAATAATGCCTTAAAGTTGGACACACTACGTAAATCTAACCAAATTTTTCCTTTCTCAACACGACCGATTATTGGTTGTTCTAATTGTTTGAACGCTGTTAAAAGTGCGGTCAATTTTGCCTCTGTTTTTTCGGCAATCGTCACCGCGAGAGAAGGAATCGTTGCCATCGGTTGAGAACCACTCCCAATCTGAGCAACGCTTTCTTCAATCTCAACGTCGTAATCTTTTAAACGGTTTGCTAAACAGGCTTTAAGTTGTTCAGCTTTTTCCTTTAATACATCCATTGATTGGGTGAGCAAATGTAAAGTTGGCAATGTCTCAGTGAGTTTTTCCGGTTGGAGATAAAGGCGTAATGTTGCCTCAAGCCCGGCTAAAATCACTTTATCGCAACGCAATACGCGCTTTAATGGGTGAGCTTGTAACTGAGCAATCCACTCTTTTTTACCAACGATAATGCCGGCTTGTGTTCCACCCAATAATTTATCACCCGAGAATGACACCAAGTTTACGCTTTGTGCGACTTTTTCTTGCACTGTTGGCTCATTCGGTAAATCATATTGGCTTAGATCAATCAATGCCCCACTACCAAGATCCGTAATAACAGGAATATCAAATTCTCGTCCTAGCTCAACCAACTCTTGTTCTGAAACCGAAGCAGTAAACCCACTAATATGATAGTTACTGCAATGTACTTTCATTAAGAACGCGGTATTTTCATTGATTGCTTGACGATAATCTTTCAAATGTGTGCGGTTGGTTGTTCCTACTTCAACAAGTTTACAGCCTGCTTGAGCCATAATGTCTGGAATGCGAAATGCTCCGCCAATTTCAATTAATTCCCCGCGAGAAATAATAACTTCTTTATCTTTTGCAAAGGTGGCCAACATCAAGAGAACAGCTGCAGCATTATTATTAACGATACAAGCGGCTTCTGCGCCCGTAAGTTGTGCAAGTAGCTCACTAATATAATTATCTCGATGACTGCGTTTGCCTTCTTCCAAATCATATTCCAGCGCAACGTTACCTTTCATCGCATGAAGTGCCGCTTGTTGTGCACTTTCAGCCCATAATGCTCGCCCTAAATTTGTATGTAATACCGTACCCGTTAAATTATGAACTGATTTAATTTGTACATGATTTTGTTGAGACAAGCGATGCTGTAAATGATGTAATGTACTCAGATGATCGGCAAAAAAGTGCGGTAAATTTTGATGCTGTTTGATAAACTCGCGCCCTTCAGACAATAATTGGCGCAATTCACGCACGACAGCTGAATGACCAAATTCAGTTAAAAGCATTTCAC
>CAKQTN010000057.1:0-7304 GCA_934276625.1 uncultured Haemophilus sp. | reverse complement strand
GAATTATGAACGGTATCTACGGTGATGCCGGAAACTTCGACTTGACCTGACTCAGGATTAAAATCAACTGATCTTTTTAATGCGAGGGTTTCGGGATCGTGAATCGCAATTTGAATATTTTTACCTACGCCAGCATCAAACCATTCGGAGGAAACATAAAGTTCATTGTTGTAGATATCAATGTCGCCAATGTGATTGGCTTCCTTTTGGTAGCCGACAAAAGGATCTTTATTTTCTTTAATCAGTTTCCCATTCATATCGTATTTAGCGAGCGTTTTACTGCCTGATACATATAAATATTTACCATCAGTGGTAATGCCTTGACGTCCGTTGACTTCGATCACCTTGTCTAATTTATAAGTATAAGCGGGGAGTGCTGAACGGTAGGGCGCTTCACAAGTTTGATTTGCGAATGCTGCATTTGCCATAACTGCCGCGCCTAACATAATGGTTAATTTATTCAATTTCATCACATTATCTCCTTTTAAAGTGCGGTTAAAAATTCAGTTGTTTTTTGTAATAAAAAAGGCGGCAAGCCTTCGCCTGTCGCCTTTAATTTATAGATTATTTACTACCGTAGGTATCGCCTAATTTAGCTTTATGTTTACCTTCTTCAACCATTACGATGAAGAGTAATAACACCGCTAAGACACCACCACCGATCATGACGTAGAAACCGCCGTCCCAGCCATAGTGTTGTGCTGCCCAACCGATAACAGCTGATGCAGACACAGTACCACCTAAGTAACCGAATAAACCGGTGAAACCTGCTGCTGTACCTGCTGCTTTTTTCGGTGCAAGCTCAAGAGCGTGTAAGCCGATTAACATTACAGGACCGTAGATTAAGAAACCGATTAAGGTCATTAAGATGAAGTCAGTTAATTGATATGGGTTTTCATACCAAGCTGAGTAGTTTGCAAGCTCTGCTTCTGGTGTAGCTGGGTTCATCCAGTATGCTACAACTGCTGCGGTAGTTAAGATCATGAAGATGAAACCGGTTAAACCACGTTTACCTTTGAAGACTTTATCTGATACCCAACCACATAATAATGTACCTGGAACTGCTGCTAATTCATAGATTGTGTAAGCCCATGCGGTACCTTTGATGTTGAAGTGTTTTACTTCACTTAAGTAAACCGGAGACCATTTTAATACGCCGTAGCGGATTAAGTATACGAATACGTTAGCAATCGCGATGTACCATAACAATTTGTTTTTCAATACATAAGTTACGAAGATTTCTTTTGTGCTTAAATCGTTTTCGTAAGTTTTTTCGTTATAGTCATCAGGGTAGTCATTACGCCATTTTTCGATTGATGGTAAACCACAAGATTGTGGAGTATCACGCATCACGAAGTAAACTGGAATTGCACAGATCATTGCCGCAATACCCGGATAGTAGAGGGATTGTTGCCAAATATCTTTTGCTTGTGCTTCGACACCATGAGTGCTGAAGAAGACGGCACTTGCTAATAGCACCATTGCACCCGGCATCATACCACCGATGTTGTGCGCGGTATTCCAGATAGATACGATAGTACCGCGTTCTGATTTAGACCACCAGTGTACCATTGTACGACCACATGGAGGCCAACCCATACCTTGGAACCAACCATTTAAGAAGATCATTACCCACATGATGGCAATGCCTGAAGTTGCCCATGGGAATAAACCCATCATGGTCATACAAAGACCAGAAAGCAATAAACCAAATGGTAAGAATACACGAGGGTTCGAACGGTCAGACATACCTGCCATTACGAACTTAGATAAACCATAGGCAAGACCGGCAGCTGAGCCGATAACACCTAATTCCGCTTTTGAGTACAAGCCGGCTTGAATTAAACCAGGTTGTGCCAAGTCAAAGTTTGCACGTACAAAATAGTAAGCGGCATAACCAAAGAAGATCCCTGCAAACACTTGCCAACGTAAGCGTTTATACGTGGAATCAATTTTCTCCGCTGGAAGTTCCGCAATATGCGGAGCGGGTTTAAATGGTCCAAACATAATTTCTCTCCAAAATCATTTTAATTATGAGTCCACCCCCATGATGGGGATAGCGTGCATGATAAAATAAAAATAGAAATTAAAAAGAGAAATAATTCAAAAATGTGATGCATTTCACAAAATATTTTTTAACAAATGAGCGAATTCGAAAATTGTGTGATCTATCTCACAAAACAGCTTTCTTTTTCGCTCAGAATGTTGTGAATTTAACCGCTCTCCCATACAATAGCCATGGAATTTGTAACAGTTTTTACGTTTCTTTTTATTAATATTTTTGGCTTTGGGGGTAACAATGGGATTATCGCCTAATATGTATCGTGATGTGGGTGATTTTTCACCTATCTCGACGGATGTGATTATCATTGGTGGCGGTGCGACAGGTGCGGGGATTGCTCGTGACTGCGCATTACGCGGAATTAACTGTATTTTATTAGAGCGTCGTGATATTGCGACAGGTGCAACAGGCCGTAACCACGGTTTGTTACATAGTGGTGCGCGTTATGCCGTAAACGATCAAGAATCAGCAGAAGAATGTATTAAAGAAAATAAAATTCTGCGCAATATCGCTCGTCACTGTGTGGATGAAACAGAAGGTTTATTTATTACCTTACCTGAAGATTCCCTTGATTATCAAAAAACCTTCATCGAAAGTTGTACCAAATCCGGTATTGAAGCTGTCGCTATTGATCCTAAACTTGCCCAAATTATGGAACCATCAGTAAACCCTGATTTAGTGGGGGCCGTTGTTGTGCCAGATGGTTCAATCGACCCTTTCCGCTTAACGGCTTCTAACGTGATGGATGCCACCGAAAATGGCGCGAAAATGTTCACTTATTGCGAAGTGAAAAGCTTAATTCGCGAAGGTGGCAAAGTAATCGGTGTGGATGTTTACGATCACAAAAATCGCGTAAATCGTAAATTCTTTGCGCCATTAGTCGTCAATGCGGGTGGTATTTGGGGACAAGGCATCGCAGAATATGCGGATCTCAAAATCAAAATGTTCCCAGCAAAAGGTGCGTTACTTGTTATGGGGCACCGTATCAATAAAATGGTGATTAACCGTTGCCGTAAACCAGCGGACGCGGATATTCTTGTGCCTGGGGATACCATTTGTGTTATCGGTACAACCTCTAGCCGTATTCCTTACGATCAAATTGATAATATGGAAGTCACCCCAGAAGAAGTAGATATTTTATTCCGTGAAGGGGAAAAACTTGCACCAAGCTTGCGTCATACTCGTGTATTACGTGCTTATGCCGGTGTGCGTCCGTTAGTCGCGTCAGATGACGATCCATCAGGTCGTAACGTAAGTCGCGGTATCGTGTTACTTGACCACGCAGAGCGTGATGGCTTAGATGGTTTCATCACTATCACTGGTGGTAAATTAATGACTTATCGCTTAATGGCTGAATGGGCAACGGATCTGGTTTGTAAAAAACTCAACAAAACAGCACGTTGTACGACAGCTGAGCGTCCATTGCCAGGTTCAACCGAAAGCCGCGCAGAAACTAATCAGAAAGTGATTTCACTTCCAAGTACGATTCGTTATTCAGCCGTGTATCGTCATGGTTCTCGCGCCACTCGTTTATTAGATAAAGAACGTCTCGATCGTTCAATGGTGTGCGAATGTGAAGCCGTGACAGCGGGTGAAGTCCGTTATGCCGTTGATGAATTAAATGTGAATAACTTAGTGGATTTACGTCGCCGTACTCGTGTGGGTATGGGGACTTGCCAAGCTGAGCTTTGCGCATGCCGTGCAGCGGGTTTAATGAACCGTTTTGAAGTGGCAACACCTCGCCAATCTACCACACAATTAACCTCTTTCATGGAAGAGCGTTGGCGCGGTATTGAGCCTATTGCATGGGGTGAAGCGATTCGTGAAGCTGAATTTACTTCGTGGATGTATGGCAGTGTGTTGGGCTTAAATGATGTTCAACCGCTTGAAACTGACAAACAGCAAGGGACGGATAGCAATGAATTTTGATGTAGTGATTATTGGTGGCGGCCTTGCAGGTTTAACTTGCGGCATCGCTCTACAAGAACAAGGCAAACGTTGTGTCATTATCAATAACGGCCAAGCAGCGATTGATTTTGCATCCGGCTCATTAGATTTATTAAGCCGTTTACCAAATGGTGCGTTTGTTAAAAATATTCCTGAAAATTTGACCGCACTTGCAGCTCAATTACCACAACACCCTTATAGCATTATGGGTGCTGAACGCGTATTAGCGAAAGCGCAAGATTTCGAAAAGTTAGCGGAATCGTTGAATTTAGATTTAATTGGCTCAAGTGAAGAAAATCATCTTCGCGTAACGGGTTTAGGCAGTTTACGCGGTGCATGGCTATCACCAAATAGCGTGCCAACCGTGCAAGGCGAAACCCCATTCCCTTATAAAAAAATTGCGGTTTTAGGCATTGAAGGCTATCACGATTTCCAACCAGAATTATTGGCAGATAACCTCACGCTGAATCCACAGTTTGCACATTGTGAAGTAAAAACAGGCTTTTTAAATATTCCAGAATTAGATCAGTTACGTGCAAACTCTCGTGAGTTCCGCAGTGTGAACATTGCACAAGTTTTAGAATATAAATTGAAATTTGATGATCTTGTGGCTGAAATGAAAGAAGCGGCAAAAGGCACAGAAGCAATTTTCTTACCAGCTTGTTTCGGTTTAGAAAATCAAGAGTTTATGGAGTCACTTCGTAAAGCAACTGGCTTGCCATTATTTGAATTGCCAACTTTACCACCGTCTTTATTAGGTATGCGTCAACGTATTCAATTACGCCATCGTTTTGAGAAATTAGGCGGACTCATGATGAATGGTGATAGCGCATTAAAAGCACATTTTCATGGCAACAAAGTTCGTGCTATTCAAACGCGTTTGCACGAAGAGGAAGAAATCACGGCTGAGCATTTTGTCTTAGCTTCCGGCAGTTTCTTCAGTAAAGGTTTAGTTTCTGAATTCGATAAAATCTACGAGCCCGTATTTCATTCTGACATCATCGGTGTGGAAGGCTTTAACGATACGGATCGCTTTACTTGGACTGATCACCGTTTCTCAAATCCACAACCGTATCAATCTGCAGGCGTGGCGATTAATGCGCAATGCCAAGTACAAAAGAGCGGTCAATTTTTAACGAATTTATATGCGGTGGGTAATGTGATTGGTGGTTTCAATGCATTAGAACTCGGTTGTGGTTCAGGCGTGGCAGTGGTAACAGCGCTTGCGGTTGCTGATGAAATTCTTCACAACACACATTAAGGAGGCGTTATGAACATTCAACAATTAATTGATAATGCAAAGCAATCCCTTAATGCACCACAACATCATCATGCGTTTGATGAAAGCTTTGAGAGCTGCATTAAATGTACGGCTTGTACAGCAGTGTGTCCGGTTTCGCGTCAAAATCCAAACTATCCAGGTCCAAAACAATCTGGCCCAGATGGTGAGCGTTTACGCTTAAAATCAGCCGAGCTTTATGATGAAGCATTGAAATACTGTACCAACTGTAAACGTTGTGAAATTGCCTGTCCGTCTGATGTAAAAATTGGTGATATTATTGTTCGCGCAAGAAACAAATACATTGCTCAACAACACAAGCCAGCAGTGCAAAAATTACGTGATGCGATTTTAAGTAACACCGATATTATGGGTTCACTTAATACACCACTTGCGCCGATTGTGAATACGATTACAGGTTTGAAAGCGACAAAATTTGTGTTGGAAAAAGCATTAAAAATTAGCCGTCATCGTACGTTACCAAAATATTCTTTTGGTACGTTCCGCAGCTGGTATATGAAAAAAATGGTGGAAAGCCAACAAAAATTCGAACGCAAAGTGGCGTATTATCACGGCTGTTATGTGAACTACAATAATCCACAATTGGGTAAAGAATTTATCCAAGTGTTTAATGCCATGGATATTGGCGTGGTGTTATTGGAAAAAGAAAAATGCTGTGGCTTGCCATTGAGCGTGAACCAATTCCCAGAACGAGCGAAGAAAATCGCACAATTTAACACCGATTACATCAGCAAAATGGTGGATGAAAATGGCTTAGATGTGATCAGCGAAGCATCAAGTTGTGCCTTAAATTTACGTGATGAATATCATCATATTTTAGGTATCGACAATGCGAAGGTTCGTCCGCATATTCACATGGTGACACCATTCTTATATCAACTCTTTAAAGAAGGTAAAACCTTACCACTTAAACCACTCAAATTGCGTGTGGCTTATCACACCGCATGTCACGTGGATAAAGCAGGTTGGGCACCATACACCTTGGAAGTGTTAAAACAAATTCCAGGTTTAGAAGTGGTGATGTTACCATCACAATGTTGTGGTATTGCAGGAACATACGGTTTCAAAGAAGAAAACTACGAGGTTTCCCAATCTATCGGTAAAAACTTATTCGATAACATCAATGCAGGTGGATTTGATTACGTGATTTCTGAATGCCAAACTTGTAAATGGCAGATCGATATGTCATCTAACGTGACTTGTATCCATCCATTGACATTATTGTGTATGTCGATGAATCAAGCTTAGTGAAAAGAGCGGAAACTGATAAAAAAGTGACCGCTCTTTTTGTTATTCAATCCAATATGGAGAATTAATTATGCAAAAAATCTTCAAGGTTTCTTTACTTGCCGTGCTTTCATCTCTTGCAGTAAACAGCTTCGCCAGCACGGCAGAAGTGAAAGTGCTTGAGCCTCAATTAAATTATCAACAACTTCTTACTCAAAGACAGGTTGTGGATGAGTTGCTTGAACAAGCGGTGAAAATCCAAAACTCGCCCGCTCGTGTTTCAAATGCAGGTTTTACCGCGAAACTTCCTTCCAATATGGAGCGTATTGCGGATCTTTTATTAGAAGCGTATAAGCTTGAGCCTTATCGTGTGGATTTTTTGTTTGGTGCAGCGAATGCCAATATTTATAACGGTAATACAGATAAAGCCATTGAGCTTTACCAAAAAGTGCTTGATGTGGCGCCAGATGATGTGAAAGCACACACTTACTTGGCCGCATGGAATCGTTTTAAAGGCGATCAAGCGGAAGCGACAAAACATTTAGAACGCTTAAAACAACTTTCACCTGAAAGTGCGAGCAAATTAGAGAAAGTTTTTGCGGTGATTGATAAAGCAGCTAATCAACCAATTACCGACAAACTCGAAACCAAGTTACCGGCACAATCCGCAATTATTACGTTGGGCTATGCGTTAAATCCAGACGGCAGCATGCATGATATTTTAGTGCAACGTTTAGAAAAAACCTTAGAAATTGCGAATCAAAATCC
>CAKQTN010000056.1:0-7930 GCA_934276625.1 uncultured Haemophilus sp. | reverse complement strand
CCAACGCATAATTTGTCCTTTCTGAGTGAGTAAATTAAAAATCGGCGTATTCTATCAAAGTGCGGTCAATTTTAGATCTGTTTTCTTGAAATATTTACATAGCTTTACACTCTGATTTATAGACTTCTGAAGGGAATTTCAGTATCGTAATAATCCCTTAAACAAACATACAAAAGGAACTTTAAAATGGGTTTATTTGATTTTGTCAGTGACATTGGTAAGAAAGTTTTCTCTAAAGAAGAAGATGCATCTAAAGCAGTGACTCAACACATCGCAGAAGACAATCCAGGTGTGGAAAACTTATCTGTTACCGTTGAAAATGGTGTAGCAAATATTCAAGGTGTGGCATCAACTGCAGCAGCATTAGAAAAAGCAGTATTAATGGCGGGTAACATTCAAGGTATCCACTCAGTAACAAGTGATGCAAGCATCAATAACGGTGAAACCTTAGGCAGTGATGAAACATTCTATGTAATCCAAAAAGGTGACACCTTGTGGAAAATCGCTGAGAAAGCTTACGGAAATGGCGCGAAATATACCGCGATTGTTGAAGCGAACAAAGAAGTGATTAAAGACGCGGATAAGATTTTCCCAGGTCAAAAAATTCGTTTACCGAAAGGTTTATAATTCGATAAAAAGTGCGGTTATTTTTGACCGCACTTTTTTCTTTATTCAAAATTGTTGATAAATTGTGCAATTTTAGCCGGTTTTCTATTGAATTTTCCAGTTTCTATCGACTGTTTGATTTTCTTTCGCTATAATTTGGCGGTTTTTTATTTTTACAAACAATAACGTGTTCGGTGTGGTTTTTACCGAGTGCAACATTAATTGAGGTTACAAATGTCATTAAATATTGAAACAACTCAAGGTTTAGAGCGTCGTGTGACGATCACCGTTCCAGCTGAAGCTGTAGAAAAAGCAACTCGTGAGGAATTCAAACGTGCGGCAAAAAATGTACGTGTTGATGGTTTCCGTAAAGGTCACGTGCCAGCGCACATCATTGAACAACGTTTTGGCGCATCAATCCGTCAAGATGTATTAAACGATTTATTACCACGTCATTTCTTTGATGCAGTAATCGCTGAGAAAATCAACATCGCAGGTCGTCCAACTTTCGCTATCGAAACGTTCGAACCTGGTAAAGATTTATCATTCACTGCAACTTTCGAAGTGTACCCAGAAGTTGAATTAAAAGGCTTAGAAAACATCAAAGTTGAGAAACCAACTGTTGAAATCACTGAAGCTGATATCGATAAAATGATCGATGTATTACGTAAACAACAAGCGACTTGGGCTGAAAGCAAAGCTGCAGCGAAAGCAGATTCTCGTGTAACCATCGACTTCGTTGGTTCAGTAGATGGCGAAGAATTCGAAGGTGGTAAAGCAACTGATTTTGTTCTATTCATGGGCCAAGGTCGCATGATCCCTGGTTTTGAAGAGGGCATCGTAGGCCACAAAGCAGGCGAACAATTCGATATCAATGTGACTTTCCCTGCGGAATACCATTCTGAAAACTTAAAAGGTAAAGATGCAAAATTTGCGATCACCTTGAAAAAAGTAGAAGAAATGGAATTACCAGAATTAACAGATGAGTTCGTTGCTAAATTTGGTCCAAACACCAAAACTGTGGCAGATTTACGAGCAGAAATCCGTAAAAACATGGAACGTGAATTGAAAAATGCATTAGTTTCACGTGTTAAACAACAAGTGATCAACGGTTTAATCGAACAAAACCCAATTGATGTTCCAGCTTCTGCAGTAGAAGAAGAAATCAATGTGTTACGTAACCAAGCAGCACAACGCTTCGGTGGCAATGCTCAACAAGCTGCACAATTACCACGTGAATTATTTGAAGCGGATGCAAAACGTCGCGTTCAAGTCGGTTTATTATTCTCTGAAGTGATCAAATCAAATGAATTGAAAGCAGATGAAGAACGTGCGAAAGCAATGATCGCGGATATCGCTTCTGCTTACGAACAACCAGCTGAAGTAGTTGAATATTACAGCAAAAATGAAGAGTTAATGAACAACATTCGCAATGTAGTATTAGAAGAACAAGCAGTTGATGCCGTTCTTGCTAAAGCTCAAGTGACTGAAAAAGCGTCTTCATTTGATGAGATCATGAATCCACAAGCATAATAATTGATAGAAAGTGAATTAAATTCACAGGTATATCATCGAAAAGTGCGGTCGTTTTTTTCAATGAAAAGCGACCGCATTTTGTTTTTACTGATTTTCGGGTAGAATATTGCCCGATTTTTTAGCACATATTTAGGGGCAAAAATGAGTGTAATTCCTATGGTTGTCGAACAAACCTCTCGTGGTGAACGTTCGTACGACATTTATTCCCGCCTATTAAAAGAGCGCGTGATCTTCTTGAATGGTGAAGTAGAAGATCATATGGCAAATTTGATCGTGGCACAGCTACTTTTCTTAGAATCAGAAGATCCGAAAAAAGACATCAATATTTATATTAACTCACCGGGCGGTTCAGTAACTGCGGGTATGGCAATTTACGATACCATGCAATTTATTAAACCGGATGTGCGTACCCTTTGTATTGGTCAAGCTTGCTCAATGGGGGCATTCTTACTTGCGGGTGGTACAGCAGGAAAACGTGCTGCATTACCGAATGCACGCGTAATGATTCACCAACCGTTAGGTGGTTTCCGTGGACAAGCATCAGATATTCAGATCCACGCACAAGAAATTTTAAAAATTAAACAAACCTTAAACGAGCGTCTTGCTTTCCATACTGGTCAAAGCATCGAGCGTATCGAAAAAGACACCGATCGTGACAACTTTATGTCGGCAGAAGAAGCAAAAGCTTACGGCTTAGTGGACGATGTGTTGATTAAACGTTAAGGATTTAACATGACAACAAATGATAACGATCTTCACTGTTCTTTCTGCGGAAGAGAGAAAAGTGAAGTAGGTAAATTAATTGCGGGTACAGATGGTTATATTTGTAACGAGTGTATCGAGCTTTGCCACAGTATGTTGGAAGACAGTGGAGAAATCGAAACACCTAGCGAACTGGCAGTTGAAGAAAAATTACCAACCCCACACGAAATTCGTGCTCACTTAGATGATTATGTAATTGGGCAAGATTATGCGAAAAAGGTCTTATCAGTGGCGGTTTACAATCACTATAAACGCTTACGCACGAACCACCAAAGCAATGACGTGGAATTAGGCAAAAGTAACATCTTGTTAATTGGTCCAACAGGTAGCGGTAAAACCTTATTAGCACAAACCTTGGCGCGTCGTTTAAATGTGCCTTTTGCTATGGCTGATGCGACGACGTTAACTGAAGCCGGTTATGTGGGCGAAGACGTGGAAAATGTTCTGCAAAAATTATTGCAAAATTGCGATTATGATACAGAAAAAGCAGAGCAGGGCATTATCTATATTGATGAAATTGATAAAATTAGCCGTAAATCAGAAGGCGCATCTATTACTCGCGATGTGTCTGGTGAAGGTGTGCAACAAGCCTTGTTGAAATTAATTGAAGGCACTATTGCGTCTGTACCGCCACAAGGTGGGCGTAAACATCCTCAACAAGAAATGTTGAAAGTGGATACTTCAAAAATCCTCTTTATTTGTGGTGGGGCATTTGCTGGCTTAGATAAAATCATCGGTAAGCGTACACAAACTGATACTGGAATTGGTTTTGATGCGAAAGTAGAGAAGGAAGAAGAGAAAGAAAATCTTTCTGAATTATTCCGTCAAGTTGAGCCGGATGATTTAATGAAATTTGGTTTGATTCCAGAATTTATTGGTCGTCTTCCAATGATTGCGCCATTAAGCGAATTAGATGAAGAAGCGTTGATTCAGATCCTGACTCAACCGAAAAATGCACTGACCAAACAATATCAAGCATTATTTGGCTTAGAAGATGTGGAACTTGAATTCACCCCAGAAGCATTAAAAGCAATGGCGAAAAAAGCCCTTGAACGTAAAACCGGTGCGCGTGGTTTACGCTCAATCGTTGAGGCTGTGTTGTTAGATACGATGTATGATTTACCTTCAATCGAAAACTTGCAAAAAGTGATTGTGGATGAAGAAACCATCGTTGATAACAAACCACCAAAACTCGAATATAAAAATTAACAGAAAGTGCGGTTGTTTTTTCTAATATTTTTCATAGGCAATCCCCAAAGAAAATGCTACAATCGCACGTTCTGAAATTAATCTAAAAATTATTTATCCCTTATTTTATACGGATTCAATTATGGCAACTGAAATTGTTGAGAAAAAGAAACACGACCAAGAACAAGTCGTAGAAGGAAAATCAAAAGGCTTAAACACGCTTCTTTGGATTCTTTCTGTGGCATTTTTTACCGCCGCAGCAATTGGTAACGTTTATTTTAAAGAAGCCTTTTCTTTACCTGTGCGTGTAGTTGGCGTAGTTGTCGCCTTATTAATTGCCTTTGGTTTCGCTGCAATTACCAACCAAGGTACAAAAGCTCGTACATTCTTTAGCGAAGCAAAAGTTGAAGGTCGTAAAGTGGTATGGCCAACTCGTGCAGAAACACGTCAAACCACTTTAATCGTGATTGCAGTAACCGTGCTTACCTCTTTATTCTTCTGGGCAATTGATTCAATTATCATTGCATTGATTAACTTCTTAACTGATTTGAGATTCTAAAATGAGCGAAACTGAAAACGTATCCAAAAAACGTTGGTATGTATTGCAAGCATTCTCAGGCTTTGAGAGTCGTGTTGCAATCACATTGCGTGAATATATCAAACAACAACAAATGGAAGATCAGTTTGGCGAAGTGTTAGTGCCGACTGAAGAAGTCGTTGAAAACGTAGCAGGTAAACGTCGTAAAAGTGAACGTAAATTCTTCCCTGGCTATGTATTAGTTGAAATGGCAATGAATGATGACACATGGCACTTAGTGAAAAGTGTACCACGTGTAATGGGTTTTATTGGTGGTACACCAGATAAGCCAGCGCCAATTTCTAAACGTGAAGCAGATTTAATTTTAAATCGTTTAGAGCAAAGTGCTGAAAAACCACGTCATCGTAAAGAATATCAACCAGGTGAAGAAGTACGTGTGACAGAAGGTCCATTTGCTGACTTTAATGGTACGGTTGAAGAAGTGGATTACGAAAAAGGCCGCTTAAAAGTGTCTGTATCTATCTTCGGTCGTGCAACACCAGTTGAGCTTGAATTTGGTCAAGTGGAAAAAACACGTTAATTTCCCTTTTCCAAAATAAGAGATTTAATGACCGCACTTAAGCAATAAAGTGCGGTTGTTTTTCGAGTAGTTTTTCTACTTGAAATTTCGAGGCTGATTAATTAAAATACAGCCTTTCATTAACAGGGGAGCCGATTTCGGCGTTATCACCCATTTAGAGGAAACTAAAAAATGGCAAAAAAAGTCCAAGCATACGTTAAGTTGCAAGTTGCAGCTGGTATGGCAAACCCATCACCACCAGTTGGTCCTGCATTAGGTCAACAAGGTGTGAACATCATGGAATTCTGTAAAGCATTCAACGCTCGTACTGAGAGCATTGAAAAAGGTTTACCAATTCCAGTTGTTATCACTGTATATGCAGACCGTTCATTCACTTTCATTACTAAAACTCCACCAGCAGCAGTATTATTGAAAAAAGCTGCAGGTATTAAATCTGGTTCTGGTAAACCGAACAAAGATAAAGTGGGTAAAGTAACTTTAGATCAAGTTCGTCAAATCGCTGAAACTAAAGCAGCAGATATGACTGGCGCGACTATCGAAACTAAAATGAAATCAATTGCTGGTACTGCTCGCTCAATGGGCTTAGTGGTGGAGGAATAATACGATGGCTAAATTGACTAAAAAAATGAAAGCAATCAAAGCTGGCGTAGATTCTACTAAAGCATACGAAATCAACGAAGCAATCGCGTTATTAAAACAATTCGCAACAGCTAAATTCGTTGAAAGTGTTGACGTTGCAGTAAACTTAGGTATCGATCCTCGTAAATCAGACCAAAACGTTCGTGGTGCAACTGTATTACCACACGGTACTGGTCGTGAAGTACGCGTAGCTGTGTTCACCCAAGGTGCTAACGCAGATGCAGCTAAAGAAGCTGGTGCTGATTTAGTCGGTATGGAAGATTTAGCAGAGCAAATCAAAAAAGGCGAAATGAACTTTGACGTTGTTATCGCTTCTCCTGATGCAATGCGTGTTGTTGGTCAATTAGGTCAAGTATTAGGCCCACGTGGTTTAATGCCAAACCCTAAAGTTGGTACCGTAACACCAAACGTTGCTGAAGCAGTTAAAAATGCTAAATCTGGTCAGATCCGTTATCGTAACGATAAAAACGGTATCATCCACACAACAATTGGTAAAGCAAACTTCTCTGAAGTTCAATTAAAAGAAAACCTTCAAGCATTATTGGCTGCTTTAAACAAAGCAAAACCAACTACTGCAAAAGGTATCTTTATCAAGAAAGTAAGCATCTCTACAACTATGGGTGCTGGTGTGGCTGTTGATCAAGCTTCACTATAATTAAGCGTTAAAACTTAATTCAAATTAACCGCACTTTGGGTAACTAAAGTGCGGTTATTTTTTACATGCTTTCAATAAGTGAAATATTGAGAATATAAAAAGAGCGCTCAAATTTTATTATATTTTGAATTTGACCGCTCTTTTTTATGAGAGATTACTTCGCTAAAGCAAAAATGGCTTCAATAGCTTCTTTGGTATACGTTTTTTCCACTTTCGCTCTGATTGCAGTTTGAGCCGCATTATCGACAATTTCAGCTAAGGTTTTATCATCAATACCAAGTTGTTCAAGACGAGTTGGTGTGCCGATTTTATCAAACCAAGCTTTTAAGACGAAGATACCCTCTTCAGCATTATCTAGGCCAAATATTTCTTTAGCAAAGCGTTTGAATTGAGCAGGTCTTTGAGATTGATACCATTGCATCCACGCAGGCATAATGACGGACAGCCCAGCTCCATGTGGCACATCTGAAATCGCACTCATGGAATGCTCAATCATATGATTTGGGAAACCGTAAGGTGAGATACCTAAATGCGTTAAACCATTTAACGCAAGTGTAGCCGCCCAGGCAAATTCACTACGTGCATTGAGATCTTGTGGGTCATTAAGCAAGATTTCCGTGGTGCGAATAACCGTTTTAATATTGCTTTCTACTAAGAAATCAATAATTTCAGGGCGATATTCAGCCGTGAAGTAGGCTTCAATAGAATGAGCAATAATATCCGCAGCAGAATACACTAAATAATCACGACTGACGGTCGCTTGTAATTTCGGATTAATGACTGATACTTTTGGGAATAAATGGTTGCTGTGAATCGAATATTTTTGTTGCGTTTCTTCATTGGTAATGACTGAGCCCCAGTTCATTTCACTGCCTGTTGCTGCAAGGGTGATTACATCAAAAATCATCAATGCTTTTTGCACAGGTGTGCCTTTAAAGAAGTCCCAAGTATCACCGTCATAGCACGCACCTGCTGCGATCGCTTTCGCACTATCAAGGCAAGAGCCGCCACCAATACTCAACACACTATCTGCACCAAAGGCTTTTGCCATTGCAACGGCTTCACGGACTTTACTGATTGTTGGGTTACTTTTTACCCCGCCACATTCAATGTATTCAATGCCATGCTCACGCAAGCTTTTCGCCACATCTTCAAATAAGCCTGATTGTTTGACACGCTCACTACCATAGATAATTAAGGCCTTTTTTGCAGCGTATTCGTGCATATATTTCCCCATCTCTTTTTCTTTATCGAGTCCAAATTCAATGCGAGTTGGGTTTTGAAAACTAAATGGATACATATTTATCTCCTTATTATCTATTAAGTGCGGTCAGTTTTTGCGTTGTTTTTATTCCACAAAGTAATGCGGAATGAAGTGGCTATCATTGCCGGTAACTGGGGTAAAATCTTCTCTTAATCCGATGCC
>CAKQTN010000055.1:0-8223 GCA_934276625.1 uncultured Haemophilus sp. | reverse complement strand
TATTTACAATTTGATGATGTGTATTGGGGTTCACTCTGTAATAATCACTTAAAACCAGAATTTGAAGCAGATAAAGCGCAAGCCCTTGAAAATATTCAAGTTGTATTAGCCGCTAAACCAGCAGATATGGTTATCACAACGCATGTTTGTCGTGGCAATTTCCGTTCAACCTATTTATTAACCGGCGCATACGATCCTATTGCGGATGCGTTATTCGGTCAAACTCAATACGATGGCTATTTCCTTGAATATGATGACGAACGTTCTGGTGGGTTTGAGCCATTAAAACACTTTGCCAATAACCCACACAAAGGCCGCGTGGTATTAGGCTTAATCAGTTCAAAATTCCCTGAATTAGAAGATAAAACGGCTATTAAAGCACGCATTGAAGAAGCGACTCAATATGTTCCACTTGAACAGCTTTGCTTAAGCCCACAATGTGGTTTTGCGTCAACAGAAGAAGGGAATATCATGACGGAAGCGCAACAATGGGCAAAAGTCCGTTACGTTGAAGAAATTGCTAAAGAAGTATGGGGTGAAGATTAATTCTTTTCATAAAAACATACTGTTTTTTAACCGCACTTTTATAATCTGAGAGCGTAGCAATACGCTCTTTTTTATTACTTCCTTTCAATAAATAAAAAAGCTGATGTTATTCACATCAGCTTTTTCATTATCAATTTGTCACTAGATTTGCGTTAAATCGACATTTTTCGTTTCTTTTGAGGCTAATAATGCTAACAAGGTTAAGAATGCATTAATGGCTAAATAAATCCCCACGCCCATTAAGCCATAGAGCGCATTGATTTTTAATGAAATCATTGCCGCAATGGTTGCCCCGATAATGGATGCAATATTGTAGGCTAAAGAAGCGCCAGAATAGCGTACTTCCGTTGGGAATAATTCAGGTAATAACGCCGCCATTGGGCCAAATGTCATGCCCATTAATGCCATACCAATTACTAAGAAAGCAAATACAGAAGCCGGTGTACCATTTCCAAGGAATAATGGCATACATAATGCAAAAATTAAAATGCTGACTGTTGTCCAAATTAACCATTTGCGACGACCGATTTTATCTGCATAAAGACCTGAAATACTAATAAAAATCGCAAAAACAATCGCACTCATTAAAAGTAATCCCGTGAAGGTATTGGCAGGAATGCCTAACCCCATAGGATAGCCCGCTTCTGAAAGGGTTGCCGGTGTACGAGAATACGCTTGAGCAAAGGCAGTCATAATATAGAACAAGGAATAAGTCGCCACCATGATAAAGGTACCAATCACCATTGGTTTAAAGTGTTTAGTGAAAACCACACTCACCGGTGCTTTTAATTTTTTCCCTTTTTCTTCCGCTTCAACGAAGACATGGCTCTCATGTAAAGTTAAACGAACATACAACCCAACTAAAACTAAGGCTAAAGAAGAAACAAACGGGATACGCCATGCCCACTCAACAAGGGCTTGTTGCCCCCAGAAATAGCTCACTAAGAAGAAGGTCGCATTAGCCACAAATAAACCTATTGGCGCACCTAATTGAGGGAATGTACCATACCAAGCACGTTTTCCTTCTGGCGCATTTTCTGTTGCCACTAAAGCAGCGCCGCCCCATTCACCACCAAGACCAATACCCTGACCGACTCGGCAAATACATAACAAAATCGGTGCCCAAATACCAATTTGAGAATAAGTCGGCAATAAACCGATAACGACCGTCGATCCGCCCATTAAAACCAAAGAGGCGACCAAGGTTTTCTTACGACCAATCTTGTCACCAAAGTGCCCAAATAAAGCTGAGCCAATTGGACGAGCAAAGAACGCTAAGGCTAATGTTGAAAGAGAAAGTAAATCATCTGAAAGCGGATCACCGCTATGGAAGAATTGCGTGTTAAAAACTAATACTGCCGCAGCGGCATAGATATAATAATCAAAGAATTCAATTGCAGTACCCACCATGGATGCCAAAGCAACCTTAAATGGATCATTACGAAGTTGTGAGGACATTTTGCTTCCTTAAGAGTCAAATAAAATGAAAGGGCTAAATCCTAGCATTTCCCCTAAGATTGAGCAATTTTTAATACAATATTTTCGATTTTTTTAGCAAAATATATTGGATTTTCTAAATGGGCATTATGGCCTGCATCAGGAATAACCGTTAAATTGAGTTGATTAGCCTCTGCCATTTGACGAAACTTCTGATCTCGTTCACCACAAAAATAAAAAAATGGCAGCAAACTTGACCGCACTTTTTCTCTAAAATCAGGCTGTTTGGCAAGACTAGTGGCTAATAACATATGACCAATATTTGCCCCACAATTGGCTTTTCGCTTTTCAAGTAATGCCTTACGTTGCTGTTCATTTAAATGAGAAAAAACAGGTTGTTGATACCAATCCTCGAGCACGGTTTCAGGCTTTTCATGGAAAAAACGCTCAGCCCACATGTTATCATTAACTAGGCGGCTTTGTTTTTCTTGTTCAGATTGCAAACCTAAATTCGCCCCTTCTAAAATGACTGCCTTTAAATGCCCTATCTTCACTCTAGCTTGCAGTGCATAATATTGTGCGATTCGTCCACCAAGTGAATAACCGATTAAGATATAAGGCTCATTTTTTATGAGATGTTGAATTTGTTCTTCAAGGCACTGAGCGGTTTGCTCAAAATCTTCAACGGCAACAGCTTTATTCTCTCCATGAAACGGTAAATCGAGAGAGAGACAACGAAAGTGCGGTAGATTTTCGATGACTTTTTGCCAATCTGATTTCGTACCTAATAAGCCATGAAGAAAAACAAGATTCATCATAATAATGCCATATAAAGAAATCCCCTCTATATAAGAGGGGAAAAAAATTATTCACCAATAACCGCATGGCTGATTTGTTCAATCAAGCGCTTATAGGTTGCGCTGCCATCACTTGGGTTTGTTTTGATTTCAATTAATGTCGCACGGCGGCGAGTATAAGCTTGTTTTAACACGGAGCTTAAATCTGCCCAGGTGTAAGGTAAAGCATATTTTAAACCAAACATTGCGGCGACTTGAGAGAAATCGCCATTATGTGGCAAACGATAGAATTGCTCTTTCACCTCTTCATCCACCGGCAACATATCAAAGATTGCACCGCCATTATTATTAATCACAAAAATAATAGTCGGTTGAGTGACATTCTTAAATAAGGCTAAAGAGTTCAAATCATAAAGCGCAGACGTATCGCCAATCATGGCCACCACAGGTTGATCGGCACCGATACCGATACCTGCAGCCGTTGCTAATAAGCCATCAATTCCACTTGCACCACGGTTGGTATAAATCGGATACCCTTCAGGTAATTTGGTTAACGCATCAACCAAACGCACAAAAAGACTGTTTCCTAAGAACAAAATACCGTTGTAAGGTAAAACACGCTCAATATGATGTGCTAATGAGGCTTCATTAAGATTGCCACCGACTTGTTGTTCGATAAAGGTTGCACAGAATTTTGAAAGTGCCAGAGGTTCGAGCAACCAAGGCTTTTGACGCAATGGCGGGTGTGCACGCAACCAATGATGAGCTTTGGCGTTAAAGCGAGTTTGCGTATGGTGGTTTGGATCAACTGCATTTTGACTTTGCTCCACCACCCAAAATTCGCCTTGGAATTCCGCTAAGAATTGGTTAATCCGTTTACTGATAAAACGAGAACCAAATTGAATCACGATATCAGCTTGAAGTAATTTTTGCTTCACCGTTTGGTTTGCTAGCCAAATATCCGCATAAGGCATGAGAGGTTCTACACCTGATTGAATATCCGTAAGCAAAATCCATCCCATGGTATTTGCCCATGAGTTAATACCCATTGCTTGTTCAGGCGTTAATTGTCCTGCCACAATCACACCACGTTTCGTACGCCAAGTATCCCAATTCTCGTGCATTAACACTTCTTGCTGTAATGGTTGATGATCGACCCAATTTTTAGGCTGACTTAACCAACGTTGAATTGGCATTAACCAAGGATGGCTGTCAATTTCTTGTTCTTGCGCATTATAAAGTGGCTCTGCAAAAGGCACATTGATATGCACCACGCCTGGTTGTTGTTTTTGTTTATAGCAAGCTTGTTCTAACGTAGAAATTAACCATTTTGCCGCATAATCTGCTTGAGGCTTTGGTAGATTGACACTTGCCACTGGGTAATCAGCAAACATATTTTGTTGCACGATAGCTTGATTCGCACCACATTCCCATAATTCAGGTGGGCGATCAGCGGTAAGAATAATTAAATTCACGCCTGTTTGACGAGCTTCAATAATCGCAGGATATAAATTTGCTGCTGCAGTACCCGAGGTGACAATCACGGCAACAGGCGCTTGAGTAGATTTTGCAATCCCCAACGCAAAAAAGCCTAAGCCACGCTCATCAAAATGACTATGGCACGTTGCTCGAGAGGCATTTTGTAAACGCACAGCTTCTAGCGTTAAAGGTGTTGAGCGAGAACCAGGCGCAATACAAAAGTGACTCACTCCTTGGTGAACCAAGGTTTCTAAGATCACTTTTGACCAACAACGATTAAATACGCTTACAGACATTCTTCTTATTCTCCGTTATTCTCTGCAAACAGGGAAATGAGCCCTGCCGCTTTACGTTCAATTTCTAACCACTCTTCTACAGGTTGTGAGCCTTCCACAATACCGGCTCCAGCAAATACACGCACTCGGTTTTCTTCAATAAAAGCCGAACGAATGGTGACGCAAAATTCTGAAAGATGTTGACTCATCATGCCTAATGTACCGGCATACCAACAACGATCAAAAGTTTCAATTTCAGCCAAGGCTTTCTTTGCTTGCTGCTGTGGTAAGCCTGATACAGCCGCCGTTGGATGAATCGCCTTCAGTAAATCGGCATCCGTACAAAGTGCGGTCAATTTTGCTTGCATTTTTCGAATCAAATGCTGCACTTTGCGTAATGACTTTAATGCGACATCATCAACCGTAATTTGTTCCACTAAGTGACTGATATTTTGTGAAATATCCTCAACTACCAACCAGTTTTCATTGAGGTTTTTTTCATCATTTAACAGCCAATTCGCACGTTCATCATTTTCACTCGGATTATCACTAACAGGCGCCGTGCCCGCAAGGGCCTCCGTAAATAACTGGCGATCATCTCGTGCAAACAGGCGTTCTGGTGTTGAGCCCACAAAACAGTTTTGGGCGTTATCTGCCCATAGAAAATGGTAACAACCGCTATTTTTGGCTTGGCTTTCAGCAAGAAAATCTTTTCCGTTTAACTCATCTCGAATACGAAATACCGTTTCATTTGCTAAGACGAGCTTGGTTAATTCCCCTTGTCGAATTCGATTGAGTGCTTGATTGACCCAATCACACCAGGTGTCTTGATTCGCTTTTGGCGCTACACTTTCAATAGTTAATTGATTAAGCGGTGAAAGTGCGGTCATTTTTTCAAATGAATTCAAAATCATTTTTGCCGAATCAAGCTCATTTGTTTCAACAAACACAGAAACTACTGTCTCACCATGTTGTTGTTCAATTAAAACTTGAGGCAAAATAAACTGGCTTTCACCTTGGAACTGTAAACCGCCCACTAAAGGGAAATCGTGTTCTTGGATAAATTGCTGCGCCAAATTCACATCTGAAAATGACCGCACTTTACCCACGGCTGCGACGGTTTTAGCTTCATCACGAAAACGCAAATAAAATTGCGGATAGACTGGCTGCCCTTTCATCCACGCCAAAAGATCAACACCCAATTTCATCTTCGTCTGAAGACATGCAATAGCGGGTTGCTGATCAGTTGTCGCCAAGGTTTCAAACTGGCGAATTAGCTCAGATTTAGCTTGTTCTAAAGGGCCCATGAAAAATAATAAAACACACAAAAAATTAGCCCATATTCTACCGCACTTTAATACATTCAAAAAATTTTTTTATTAAATCTTTTCAAGATAAGAATTTAAGCGTAAATTAGACGTAATTTTTGAATGAAAATCTAATTATCATAGGATGTTACTAATGAGATCTTTTCCGAAATCAGACAAATTAGAACACGTTTGCTACGATATTCGTGGACCGGTTCACAAAGAAGCTTTACGCCTAGAAGAAGAAGGCAATAAAATTTTAAAGCTTAATATTGGCAACCCTGCCCCATTTGGTTTTGAAGCGCCTGATGAAATTTTAGTTGATGTTATCCGCAACCTACCCTCTGCACAAGGTTATTGCGATTCCAAAGGGTTATATTCGGCACGTAAAGCTATCGTGCAATACTATCAATCTAAAGGTATTCATGATGCGACAGTAAACGATGTGTACATCGGAAATGGTGTATCTGAATTGATTACCATGTCCATGCAAGCACTTCTCAATGATGGTGATGAAGTCTTAGTTCCAATGCCAGACTATCCATTATGGACAGCAGCTGTGACATTAGCGGGCGGAAACGCAGTACATTATTTATGTGATGAAGAAGCGGGTTGGTTCCCTGCTATTGATGATATTCGCGCGAAAGTCAATGCCAAAACCAAAGCTATCGTAGTAATCAACCCGAACAACCCGACAGGTGCGGTTTATTGCAAAGAGTTACTCGAAGAAATTATCCAAGTTGCACGTGAAAATAATCTGATTATTTTTGCTGATGAAATTTATGACAAGATTCTCTACGACGGTGCTATCCACCATCATATTGCTGCTCTTGCACCAGATGTATTAACCATTACATTCAATGGTTTATCAAAAGCGTATCGTGTTGCGGGTTTCCGTCAAGGTTGGATGATTTTAAATGGGCCAAAACAACATGCTAAAGGCTATATTGAAGGCTTGGATATGCTGGCATCTATGCGTTTATGCGCAAACGTGCCAATGCAGCACGCCATTCAAACCGCATTAGGTGGCTATCAAAGTATTAATGAATTTGTTCAACCGGGTGGTCGTTTACTGGAACAACGCAATAAAGCCTATGAGTTACTGACTCAAATCCCAGGTATTAGCTGCGTAAAACCAATGGGGGCGATGTATATGTTCCCGAAACTCGACATCCAAAAATTCAACATTCATAGTGATGAAAAATTTGTGCTCGATTTATTACGTAAAGAAAAAGTGCTTCTCGTGCACGGTAAAGGCTTTAACTGGCATTCACCGGATCACTTCCGTGTGGTGACACTTCCTTATACCGGTCAATTAGAAGAAGCCATTGGCAAATTGGCACGATTCTTAGAGACTTATCGTCAATAATAAAAAAGAGCGGTTAATTAACCGCTCTTTTTTTATTTCATGATTTATAACTATGCCCAGAAATAACGCACCACATGGAAGAAAATTGGTGCAGAGAAACAAAGCGAATCCATACGGTCTAAAATACCGCCATGGCCACTGATCATATTCCCCCAGTCTTTCACGCCCATACTGCGTTTCATTGCTGACATCACGAGCCCCCCTAAGAATCCCATTAAGCAAATTAATAGACTCATTAAAAAGGCTTGCCATGCATTAAATGGTGTCATCCAATGAAGCAACATCCCTAATAAACTCGCACTTAATACCCCACCAACAAAACCTTCTACCGTTTTAGATGGCGATAAGGTTGGTGCAATTTTATGCTTACCAAAAAGTTTACCCCAAACGTATTGCAACACATCGCTGGACTGCACCACCAAGATTAAGAAGATCATTAATAAAAGATTTTTTCCTTCATAACCCGAGATATCAAGGGTCAATAAAGCGGGAATATGTGAAATACAGAATACACTAATCATCAATGCCCACTGAATTTTTGTTGAACGGTCTAAGAAATGCGCCGGATCGCCGAGTAATGCCGACAAAATAGGTAAAAATAAGAAGCCATATACGGGAATGAAAATGGTGAACATGCTAAACCAATCAATGGCGACTAAAAAATATTGCAATGGCAAGATCACATAAAAACAAGCTGCTAGCGCAAGATGATCGCCTCGACGAATATTCAATAGAGAAAGAAACTCACGCAATCCCATAAATGAAATAATCAAAAAGAGTCCAATCACGCCATAAAAGCCCAATAAGCTCGCAATAAAGATAATGCCAATCATCACCCACCAAGCATTGATACGAGCATTCAGGTTATCAATAACGCTATTCGGTGTATCCACACCCGATCTGCGTTTTAAAATATATCCTACTGAGGAAGCAAAAATTAAGGCGATAAATAAACCACCGAAGAGTTGCCATATTTCTGTCATCATTTGCTCCTAAGATTTGCCTTTTTCACT
>CAKQTN010000054.1:0-8228 GCA_934276625.1 uncultured Haemophilus sp. | reverse complement strand
ATTCAGGATATCGACGACCATAAAATTGCCGTTTATTTTAGATAAATAAGGAAATCTTCATGAAAAAAACATTATCAACTTTAGCGCTTTCACTCTTTGCATTTGTAGGTATTGCACAAGCTGCGGATATTACAGTGGAAAATGCCGCTGGAAAACAGGTTGTGCCACAAAATCCACAGCGTGTCATTGTGCTTGATTTTGGTGCAGCAGACACACTTCGTGCATTAGGTGTGCAAGATAAAATTGTAGGCTTCCCACAAAGTGGAAAAATTCCAAGCTACCTTTCAGAATTTGCAGACAACAAATATAAAAATGTTGGCGATTTGAAAGAACAATCATTGGAGCAAATTAACGAACTCAATCCGGATTTGATCATCGCGTCTAAACGTCAAGAAAAAATGATCGACAAATTTAAAGAAATTGCGCCAGTATTTAATGTTGAAAATGACTACAACAATTACTACCCAAGTTTTCAACAAAATGTGACCGCACTTGGTCAGATCTTTGGTAAAGAAAATGTTGCGAAAGAAAAACTTTCAGCATTAGAAAGTAAGGTTGATCAAGTCGCAAAAGATGCGAAAGACAAAACAGCTTTATTGGTATTAGTTAATGAAAGTAAAATCAGTGCCTTTGGTGACGGTTCTCGTTATGGTATGGTGTATCAAAAATTTGGTTTTAAACCGATTGATGACAGCATCAAATCGTCTACGCACGGACAAAGCGTTGGTTTTGAATATATCTTAGAAAAAAATCCAGACTTTTTACTTGTCGTGGATCGTACAGCGGCGATTACAGAAAAAGCCAACAATGCACAAAAAGTATTGGATAACGATATCATCAAACAAACCAAAGCGTATAAAGATGGACACATTGTGTATCTTGATGCAGCCAATTGGTATCTTGCGTTTGGTGGTTTAGAGAGCATGGAAATCATCGCACAAGAACTTGATCGTGCAGTGAAAAAATAATACGAAAAATCATCTAAAAGGGCAGTCTATGATTGCCCTTTTTATATGTAAATTAATCTTTACACATATCAATAAACTCCCTATCATATCGGCATCATTCAATAAAATTGAGCTTATTTTATGCTGACATTTAATCCACAAGATCCTTTCTCTTGCTTTGTCACTCAAAGCCTTTCCATGAAAAGTGCGGTCGAAAATGCACAACGTTTTGCGATGTTTGATGTGCCGCTTTTAATTCAAGGTGAAACGGGCACGGGTAAAGACTTATTAGCAAAAGCTTGCCATTTTGCGAGCTTGCGTCGTAAGAAAAAATTCATTGCAGTAAACTGTGCGGGCTTGCCAGATGAAGATGCGGAAAGCGAAATGTTTGGACGTAAAGTGGGTGACAGTGAAACCACAGGTTTTTTTGAATATGCTAACGAAGGCACGGTGTTGCTGGACGGTATTGCTGAGCTTTCATTAAGTTTACAGGCAAAATTATTGCGTTTTTTAACCGATGGTTCTTTCCGTCGAGTGGGCGAAGAAAAAGAACATCATGCAAATGTTCGGGTGATTTGTACTTCACAAGAACCAATGGAAAAGCTGTTAGAACAAGGGAAATTGCGTAGTGATTTATTCCATCGCTTAAATGTTTTAGCGCTAAATGTGCCACCACTGCGTGAACGAGTAGAAGACATTCAACCTTTAACGGACGGTTTTTTAAAAGAAATTAGCACACAGCTTAAGATTCCAATGCCGCAATATGATGCTAATTTTTTAAATTATTTAAAAAGTAAGCCTTGGCAAGGCAATGTGCGAGAACTATACAATGTCTTGTATCGTGCCTGTTCCTTAGCAAAAAATAACCAGCTTAATATTGAAAGTTTAAATTTAAAACCTATACAAAGTGCGGTCATTTCTGTGGATGATTTTGGTGAGCAAACGCTTGATGAGATCATGGGACAATATGAGGCGAGCGTACTTCGCGCTTTTTATGCTCAATATCCAAGTACGCGAAAATTGGCGCAACGATTGGGTGTATCACATACGGCGATCGCTAATAAATTAAAACAATACGGTATTAGTAAATAATTTCTGGCAGTTTAGGGAATTGTTTACAAAGTTTGAGCCATTCGACTTTATCAATTTGTACATTGAGGATAAATTCACCTTCATCCGAAATTTGTTCGTGACGAATGCTGTCTAATTGATAGAGTGTGTGGCGGATTTTACCCTCTTGTGGGAGCAGAGTGAGGGTGAAAGAAAGTATCTCGTTTTTCAACCGCACTTTAATGGCTTCAAGTAGCAGATCTAATCCTTCACCTGAATGTGCGGAAAGATAAATGGCAACGGGCTTATTCTCGTCATCATATTCAATATGAGGCGCCACATTTTCCAATAAATCAATTTTGTTATACACCAACAATGCAGGCACTTTATCAGCCTTAATTTCTTCCAACACTAAATTCACAGCTTCAATATTTTCGATCTTTCGAGCGTCTGCTGCATCAATGACGTGCAATAACAAACTGGCTTCTACCGTTTCTTGCAAGGTAGATTTAAAAGCGGAAACTAAATCATGGGGAAGTTGGCGAACGAAACCAACGGTATCCGCGAGAATGGCCGTACCAACATCCTGAATTTGTAAACGTCTTAATGTGGGATCTAGGGTGGCAAAAAGCTGATCCGCTGCATAGACATTGGCTTGCGTGATGAAATTGAATAGTGTCGATTTTCCCGCATTGGTATAACCCACTAAGGAAATGGTCGGAATATCTGCTTTTTGTCGGGTTTGGCGATTTTGATTGCGTTGTTTTTCGACTTTCACTAAACGATTTTGCAACTGTGCAATACGAACCCTGATTAAACGGCGATCCGTTTCTAATTGCGTTTCCCCTGGACCACGTAATCCAACCGCACCTTTTTGCTGATCTAAACCTGTTTTTCGACGGACTAATCGAGTGGATAAATGCTTGAGCTGAGCTAATTCAACTTGCAATTTCCCTTCGTGCGAACGGGCTCGTTGGGCAAAGATATCTAAAATCACCCCAGTGCGATCCACCACACGGCATTGGCAGATACTTTCTAAATTACGAGTTTGTGCAGGGGTTAATTGATGATTCACCAAAACCACATCGGCATCTAAGGCTTTCACTGCATCCGCTATTTCTTGTGCTTTTCCCTCACCGATAAAATATTTTGCTTGTGGCGTAGATCGGCTCGTGGTGATGACTTGTAAAATCTCAACATTGGCAGATTCTGCTAAAAGTTGGAATTCTTGTAAATCTTCAATGTTTTTATTTTGGGAAAAGAAAACATGCACGACGACAGCTTTATCTTTTGCCAATTGGCTATTGTCGACTGTTTTAGATGACGAAAGTGCGGTTGAAATTTCAGGTGAATTTTCAACCGCACTTAAATTGATGAAATCGTTCATTGAACAGAATTATTCTGCTTGTGTTTCTACTTCCACTACAGCATCAGAAGTTTGTGCTGCATGATGACCGCCGTTATTATTGTGGTGAGAAACAGAACGTGCTGGAACCACAGTCGAAATTGCGTGTTTGTATACCATTTGATTAACCGTGTTTTTTAATAAAATCACGAATTGGTCGAATGATTCGATTTGACCCTGTAATTTAATCCCATTAACGAGATAAATCGAAACAGGAATACGTTCACGGCGTAACGCATTCAAATAAGGATCTTGTAATGATTGTCCTTTTGCCATTTTGCTATCCTTTGTTGTTATATGTTAATTAATGATAGAAACGAGTTGTCTCCGTCATCAAATATAGCAATAAACATTTTTTTTGTCTATGGGTTTATCTCTTTGCTTTCACGCAGTTTTTTCAGAATTGCTTTCATTTTTTCGTCTAGTTGAGCATTGAGGCGTAATGTTTCACCCGTTTTAGGGTGCTCAAAGCGAATAGAAAACGCATGTAAAAACAAGCGATTAAGCCCGAGATCTTGCATATATTTATCAAATTCTTTATCACCGTATTTATCATCTAGCGCAATCGGGTGGCCAGCATATTGAGTATGAACTCGGATCTGATGGGTTCGTCCCGTTACAGGTGACGCTTTTACTAAGGTCGCATTTTGATAGCGTTCTTCGATGGCAAATCGCGTTTCTGAAGGTTTACCTTGTTCACTGACTTTGACAATGCGTTCGCCACTGGCCAGTTCATTTTTCAATAAAGGGGCTTGCACGACTTTTACATGAGATTGCCATTGGCCGCGTACGAGTGCGAGATAATCTTTTTGCACGGTTTTAACACGAAGTTGTTCGTGTAAGTTGCGTAAGGCAGAACGTTTTTTGGCGACTAATAAAATGCCCGATGTATCTCTGTCTAAACGGTGAACCAACTCTAAAAAACGGGCTTCAGGACGTAATGCACGCAAGGCTTCAATCACACCAAAATTCAAGCCACTCCCGCCATGAACCGCAATGCCGGAAGGTTTGTTCAATACTAATAAACAATCATCTTCAAAAATAATATGGCTTTCAAGGGAGGCGACTTTATTCAAGTTTTTAGAAATTGGGGCAGTATTTTTTTCAGAAACACGAACAGGTGGCACACGCACCACATCACCATTTTGCAATTTATATTCAGGTTTGATTCGCCCTTTGTTCACACGCACTTCGCCTTTACGTAGAATGCGATAAATCAAACTTTTTGGTACACCTTTTAATTTTGCCAATAAATAATTATCAATGCGTTGTCCTGCTTCATCCTCAGAAATGGTGAGCATTTTGACGGATTGATTGATGATTTTTTCTTGTTTTTCAGTCATTGAATCTGTCCTTTAAAAATTGGGCTGAATCATATCACAATATCCCAGGTGATAATAGCAAGAATGCCTTGCTAATTTAGCCCTGAATGTGGATAATAAAGCGTCTTTCTGCGCCTCAAATTTGGCATTTAGAAAGCAATTTTGTATGTTGGTCAAAACTCAATGCAGCAAATGGCATAAGACATTGATAATCAACATGTTTTTCTTGAAGGTTGACGCTTCCTTGCAATGCGTAATTAACACATCGCATTGTTTTACGAAAATTGTCTTAGATAACAATTGAGTATGCTATCAATGCACCCAGCAACACACAGTCGTGAGATTGACTGTTCGCGAGAAACACGAGGTCGATGGCTAAGGTCAGTAAATCTGTAAAGTGCGGTTAATTTTCAAGGTATTTTAGATAATTCAAAACGAGAAATTGACAATGAAAAGAATGTTAATCAATGCGACTCAAAAAGAAGAGTTGCGCGTTGCGTTGGTCGATGGCCAGCGTTTATTCGACTTGGATATTGAAAGTCCGGGTCATGAACAGAAAAAAGCGAATATTTACAAAGGGAAAATCACTCGCGTAGAGCCGAGTTTAGAAGCAGCCTTTGTGGATTATGGTGCAGAGCGCCATGGCTTCCTTCCTTTAAAAGAAATTGCCCGTGAGTATTTCCCTGCTGATTATGTGTTCCAAGGTCGTCCAAATATCCGTGATATTTTGACCGAAGGTCAAGAAGTGATCGTTCAGGTGAACAAGGAAGAACGCGGCAATAAAGGCGCAGCCTTAACCACTTTTGTTTCCCTTGCTGGTAGTTATTTGGTGATTATGCCAAACAATCCGCGTGCAGGTGGTATCTCTCGTCGCATTGAAGGCGATGAACGTATCGAATTAAAAGAAGCATTGAGTTCTTTAGATGTACCGGAAGGCGTTGGTCTTATCGTGCGTACTGCAGGTGTAGGTAAATCACCAGAAGAATTACAATGGGACTTAAAAGTACTTTTACATCATTGGGAAGCGATCAAACAAGCTTCACAAAGCCGTCCGGCTCCGTTCTTAATTCACCAAGAAAGTGATGTGATCGTTCGTGCGATCCGTGATTACTTGCGTCGTGATATCGGTGAGATCTTAATTGATAGCCCGAAAGTATTTGAAAAAGCGAAAGCACACATCAAACTTGTACGCCCAGATTTCATCAATCGTGTGAAACTGTATCAAGGCGAAGTGCCGCTATTTAGCCACTATCAAATTGAGTCACAAATTGAATCCGCCTTCCAACGTGAAGTGCGTTTACCTTCTGGTGGTTCGATTGTCATTGATGTGACTGAAGCGTTAACGGCGATCGATATCAACTCGGCGCGTTCAACTCGTGGTGGTGATATTGAAGAAACCGCATTAAATACCAATCTTGAAGCGGCGGATGAAATTGCTCGTCAATTACGTTTACGTGACTTAGGTGGTTTAGTGGTTATCGATTTCATCGATATGACGCCTGTTCGTCACCAACGTGAAGTAGAAAACCGTATTCGTGATGCCGTGCGTCAAGATCGTGCACGTATTCAAATTAGCCGTATTTCTCGCTTCGGCTTGCTGGAAATGTCGCGTCAGCGTTTAAGCCCATCATTAGGTGAGTCTTCTCACCATGTTTGCCCACGCTGTCAAGGTACAGGTAAAGTGCGTGATAACGAAAGTTTATCACTTTCTATCTTACGTTTAATCGAAGAAGAAGCGTTAAAAGAAAATACCAAACAAGTACACACCATCGTGCCAGTACAAATCGCGTCTTACTTACTTAACGAAAAACGTAAAGCCGTTCATAGCATCGAAAAACGCCATGATGTTGATATTATCGTGGTACCAAATGAAGCAATGGAAACGCCACATTTCAGCGTATTCCGTGTTCGTGAGGGCGAAGAGCTAAATGAATTAAGCTATAACTTAGCGAAATTCCATGATGCACAAGACGATACATTTGTACCAGAAGAGTCTCTAGTTTCTCGCAATATTGAAACTGCAGCAGTGACATCTGAGCAAGTGATGGAAAGTGCAGCAGTATCTTTATCGATTCCAACAGCTGCACCAGCACCGGTTGAGCGTAAATCGGAAGAACCATCATTGTTTGCGAAAATTGTTGCCGCAATTAAAGGTTTATTTGCTTCTGAACCAAAAGAAGAAGAGAAAAATCAAAATAACCGCAACAATCGTAACAACAACCGTAATAATCGCCGCAATCAAGATCGTCGTAATGCTCGTCGTTCTCGCAATAACGAAAACAACGATAATGCGAAAAATACAGATGAAGAAAATGCGCGTCCAACTCGCGAGCGTGTGAATAATCGTCGTAATCGTCGCAACGTTAATGAAGAGGTTATTTCAGAAAGTGCGGTTGATTTAGCGAATGTTTCTGATGATAATCGTCAAGAAGAAAAAGCAGAGAAACCGGTAGCTGAGCGTCGTCAACGTCGTGATTTACGTAAACGTGTTCGTATTGATGACAATGCAAATAACGCCAATGAGAATGTGATTGAAGCGGTTGAAGTTCCTTCGATTAAAAATGACGTGGTTGAAAACAACGCTGTTGATAATACAGGAGATAAACCACGTCAAGAACGTCAGCGCCGTACACCGCGTCATTTACGTGCATCGAATAATCAACGCCGTCGCCGTAATGAAGTGAAATCGCCAATGCCATTATTTGCTGCGGTGGCTTCACCAGAATTAGCAAGCGGTAAAGTATGCATCGATTATTCTGCTGTGAATGCACCGAAAGAAAATAATTTCTTATCGGTGGATGAGTTGCTTGAGCAAGAAAAAACGAAAAAAGGTGTGATTACGCCTGCAACAGGTATTGTTGTGGAAGAGAAATCAGTTGAAGCACAACCTGCGTTAGATTTCATTACTCAACCGGCAAATGAAGCGGTTCAACAGAAAGTGCAAGAATCATTAGAACGTTTGCATCATAAATCAGAACCTGTTGCTCAAGTCGTAACTGCAGAAGTTGAACCACAAGAAAAAGCAAAATTTGTAAGTTCTTATGTATTCACTGGTCGTGCAGGTACTATTTCAGCGGTACAACACACTAAAGCTGCGATGACACTAGCTAAAGCACCAGATGAAGAGTCTAAGCCATTCCCAATTGTAGAATGGACGGAGTCTCGTTATTACTTTAATGGTAAAGGAGCCGCAGGCCATCATAGTGCAATTAGTCATATTTATTCTGAAGCGACACAAGCGAAAGCAGAGTAATATCTCAATAATAAAGACGGAGCCAGTAGGTTCCGTTTTTTATTTTGTGTATTTTTAAAACATTGTGATTTAAAAGTAGTCAGTCAGATAATTTTTTTATTTTCTTGCTTGACGGGGTGGGGGAAAAAACGTATTATTCACCTCGCTTAAATCACGGAGGAATGGTCGAGTGGTTGAAGGCACCGGTCTTGAAAACCGGCGAGGGTTTACGCCCTCCGTGAGTTCGAATCTCACTTCCTCCGCCATCAAAT
>CAKQTN010000053.1:0-8266 GCA_934276625.1 uncultured Haemophilus sp. | reverse complement strand
ACATTCCGGGTGCGCGGCGAAGTGATTGATATTTTCCCTGCAGAATCTGACGATCGAGCGGTACGAATTGAATTATTCGATGATGAAATTGAACGCCTAAGCTTATTTGATCCTTTAACGGGTACTAGTTTTGGCGCTGTTCCGCGTTTTACGGTGTATCCGAAAACCCACTATGTGACGCCAAGAGAGCGTATTTTAGATGCTATTGAAAAAATCAAAGCAGAGCTTGTGCAACGCCGTGAATATTTCATCAAAGAACATAAACTGTTGGAAGAGCAGCGTATTACCCAACGCACGCAATTTGACATTGAGATGATGAATGAGCTCGGTTATTGCTCGGGAATCGAAAACTATTCACGCTATCTTTCTGGCAGAAATGAAGGCGAACCGCCTCCGACATTATTTGATTATATGCCGTCTGATGCGATTTTGATTATTGATGAATCACACGTGACTGTGCCGCAAATTGGTGGGATGTATCGTGGTGACCGTTCACGTAAAGAAACCTTAGTCGAATATGGCTTCCGTTTGCCTTCTGCATTGGATAATCGTCCATTACGCTTTGAAGAGTTTGAACGTTTAGCGCCGCAGACGATTTACGTTTCCGCAACCCCAGGCCCTTATGAGTTAGAAAAATCGGGCAGTGAAATTGTCGATCAGGTGGTACGTCCAACGGGCTTACTCGATCCACAAATTGAAATTCGTCCAGTATCCATTCAAGTGGATGATTTGCTGTCTGAAGCACGTCAAAGAGCAGACAAAAACGAGCGAGTTTTAGTCACCACGTTGACGAAGAAAATGGCGGAAGATTTAACGGATTACTTAGACGAACACGGCATTCGTGTGCGTTATTTGCATTCAGATATTGATACCGTTGAGCGTGTAGAGATTATTCGTGATTTACGTTTAGGCGAGTTTGATGTATTGGTTGGTATCAACTTGCTACGTGAGGGCTTGGATATTCCAGAAGTTTCTCTTGTCGCCATTTTAGATGCGGATAAAGAAGGTTTCTTACGTTCTGAACGCTCCTTAATTCAAACTATCGGTCGTGCCGCTCGAAACTTGAATGGTAAAGCGATTTTGTATGCTGATAGCATGACTAAATCTATGGAAAAAGCCATTACCGAAACCAATCGCCGTCGTGAAAAACAAATGAAATACAATGAAGAGCACGGTATTCTTCCACAGGCATTGAATAAGAAAGTCGGTGAATTATTAGATATTGGTCAAGGTGCAAATCAAAAAGCCAAATCGAAACAACGTGGAAAAACGGCGGCTGAACCGACCGCACTTTATAATGCGCCTAAATCAGCTAAAGAATTCCAACAACAAATTAAGAAATTGGAACAACAAATGTATAAATTTGCTCAAGATCTCGAGTTTGAAAAAGCCGCCGCAGTACGCGATCAGCTTCATCAATTGAGAGAGCAGTTTATGATATCGGAATAAAGAAAAAGAGCGGCCAGATTGACCGCTCTTTTTTATTTTATTGTACTAATAAGTAGAAGTTATTTTTGCCACGTAAGATATTAAGTGCAACAGCAGATGGTTTTTCATCTAGCGCTTTGCGTAAATCTTGCGTGCTTTCAATTGGCTGACGGTTGATGCCGATGATGATATCACCCGATTTTAAACCGCGTTGTGCCGCCATTGAATTTGGCTGTACTTTGCTAATTTCCACACCTTTGATGCCTTTTGCATCATAGTTGCTTAAGGTTGCACCATCTAATGCTGGAAGTTCTGTTTTACTCGCAGTTTGAGTGCCATCGTCTGCTTGTAAAGTCACTTTTACGTTTTCAGATTTACCATCACGTAAATAAGTAAGTTCAATTTCTTTGCCCGCACCAGAAGTCGCAATTTTTGCACGCATTTCGGCAAAGCTTGAGATTTTTTGACCATTCATTGCGGTAATTACATCACCCGCTTTTAGGCCTGCTTTTTCTGCAGCAGAATTTGGAATGACTTCACTCACAAATGCACCTTGCTGTGCACTGACATTAAAGGCTTTCGCTAAATCTGCATTTAATTCGCCACCTTTAATACCGAGTAAACCACGGCGTACTTCACCAAATTCTAAGATTTGTTGCACAAGGTTGTTGGCTTGATTGCTTGGAATCGCAAAGGCAATCCCGGCGTTCCCGCCACTTGGAGAAATAATAGCTGTATTGATACCAATTAATTCACCTTGTAAATTCAATAATGCACCGCCAGAGTTACCACGGTTTACCGCAGCATCAGTTTGAATATAGTTTTCATACGCACCGCTATCTGAACCAGTAGAGCGGCCTAGCGCTGAAACAATACCCGAAGTGACGGTTTGACCTAAACCGAATGGATTACCGATAGCAACGGTAAAATCACCGACACGTAATTTATCAGAGTCTGCCATTTTGATTGCAGTGAGGTTAGTTGGTTTTTCGATTTGTACTAAAGCGATATCAGATTGCTCGTCTTTTCCAACGAGTTTTGCTTTGAATTCACGCCCATCTTGTAGTTTTACGGTAATTTTATCCGCGCTATCTACGACGTGATTATTGGTTAAAACATAGCCTTTATCTGCATTGATGATCACACCTGAACCTAAACCACGGAAGTTGCGTGATGCGCCACGATCTCCGCCGAATTGTTCGCCAAATTGATCACCAAAGAAAAATTTAAATTCTTCCGGAATATCATCAGGTAATGCTGAACGGCTGTTTGCTTTTGCTTTGCCTTCAACTGAAAGAGTCACGACTGCTGCTTGCGCTTTTTCTAACATGGGTGCAAGGCTGCCTTGTTCTACGATTTCATTCGGAATAGCTGCTTGAGCGGATAAAGAGGTCGCAAATACGCTTAAACCTAATGCGATGCCGGTTAATACAAAATTTCTTTTCTTCATAGAGTTCTCCAAGTAAAAATAAATGACTGAATAAGTGTTCATTCAGACAAAGAAATGGGGGGAATGTTCAGTAAAAACAAGGGAGTTTAAAAAAATATTTAAAAAAGTGCGGTTGGAATTGAAATTGTTCTTTTTGCCCGCATTTATCTAAACCTATTTGTCAATTTGAAAGATAAAAGATCATTTTGTTTAAATAGTGCTGGTACAACCTATTTTTGCGTCAAAAACCTTGCCACCTAAGGCTGAAATATAGTTTAATAACGCCCTGTTTTACTGCTTAAGAAGTATAAAATTTACGCAATCACATAATAATTGTATGTGAATTTAAATGAACTAGTTTACTAGTACAAAAAATAGGTGTAGAGTAACGCCATTAGATTGAAACACAACATTTAAGATTTAGAGAGTGACATATGGCGACAAAGAAAGAAGAAATCGAAGTAAAAGTTGCAAATGACGATACCCGAATTGAAAAAGTGGATCAGGTATTGCCTCCTATTGCTTTATTAGAAAAATTCCCTGCAAGTGAAGAAGCGGCAGATTTAGTTCATGAAACCCGTTTGCATGCGCACAATATTATTCATGGGAAAGATGACCGTTTACTTGTAGTAATAGGCCCTTGTTCTATTCATGATCCTAAAGCCGCATTAGATTATGCTAAACGTTTAAAAGTATTACGTGATGAATATAAAGATACACTTGAAGTGGTGATGCGCGTTTACTTTGAAAAACCGCGTACAACAGTGGGTTGGAAAGGCTTAATTAACGATCCTTATTTAAATGATACATATCGTTTAAATGATGGTTTGCGTATTGCACGTAAATTATTATCTGACATCAATAACTTAGGCGTACCATCAGCAGGTGAGTTCTTAGATATGATCACACCACAATATGTAGCGGATTTCATGAGCTGGGGCGCAATTGGTGCGAGAACAACTGAATCTCAAGTTCACCGTGAATTAGCTTCAGGCTTATCTTGTGCGGTAGGCTTTAAAAATGGCACAAATGGTGGCGTAAAAGTAGCATTAGATGCAATGGGCGCGGCAGAAGCTTCGCATTACTTCTTATCTGTGACAAAATTTGGCCATTCGGCTATTGTTTCAACAAAAGGAAATGAAGACTGCCATATCATTTTACGTGGTGGGGATAAAGGTCCTAACTATAAAGCAGAAGACGTTGCAAAAGTTTGTGCAGAGATCGAAAAATCAGGTCGTATTCCACATGTCATGGTTGATTTTAGCCATGCAAATAGTAGCAAACAATTCAAAAAACAAATGGATGTTTGTGAAGATGTTTGCCAGCAAATTGCAGGTGGTTCAAAGCAGATCTTCGGTGTCATGGTAGAAAGTCATATTGTTGAAGGGCGTCAAGACTTAGTCGATGGTAAAGCTCAGACTTACGGACAAAGCATCACTGATGCTTGCATCGGTTGGGAAGATACGGAAATCGTGTTAAAACAGTTATCCGATGCAGTAATAGCACGTCGTCAAGTAAATGACTAATAAATTTAATTTTTTTAGATGATTAAAAGTGCGGTTAATTTTGACCGCACTTTTTTTATGCGCTTTGAAAAATAGTAGAAAAGGGGTATGCTAGAATCAATGGAATAATAAAGGAGAAGTATGATGCAGGATATGATAAATGGCTTATTAATTGTCTTAGTACCGATGGTGTTAGGCTATCTACTGAAGGTCAATAATAAATCCTATATCGCAAAGATTAATCATATCGTCATGTTTTTGCTTTACATCATCCTTTTCTTAATGGGGTATTTACTTGGTCAATTGGATGATTTAGAACATAAACTCCCAATTATTGGTACAACCGCGTTGACGCTATCTGCGATAATTTTGGGTTCAAATATGATTGGCTTGATGCTTTACGATCGCTTTAACCCTGCTGAGCCACTTAAATCACAAGGTAAAATTGATTCTCGCTGGCATTCCTTAATTGATTCTCTCAAACTTTCTGGCACAGTGGTGTTTGGTACCATTTGTGGTTTCTTTTTTAAATCCTATTTAATGCTGCCTACAGGTATAAATCTATATGTATTGATTGTGCTGATTTTCTTTGTGGGGATTCAACTAAGAAACAACGGCATTTCCTTAAAAGAGGCACTTTTCAATAAACGTGGTTTCCAAACGGGGATGGTGTTTACGTTTACCTCGTTGCTAGGGGGCGTGATAGCTGCTTTCGTTTTAGCGATGCCAATTACCCAAGGACTCGCTTTTGCCTCTGGAATGGGCTGGTATTCATTATCTAGTGTGGTATTAACTAATGCGTGGGGACCAGTGCAGGGCAGTATTGCCTTTTTTAATGATTTATCCCGTGAAATTGTGAGTTTATTTGTCATCCCATTATTTATGCGCCATTTTCGTTCGACTGCAATTGGAATTACGGGGGCAACAGCCATAGACTGCACTTTGCCAATTATCCAAAAAGCGGGAGGTATTGAAGTCACGCCAATTGCGATTTCATTCGGTTTTGTGACGAATATTCTGCCACCATTGTTATTGGTTTTCTTTTCCAGTATTCCGCTATAAAAAGATAAAAAAGAAATACAAAAACAAAAGAGTTAATCGTCACTTTTTGATTAACTCTTTTTCTTATATTTAATATTAGGGATTATCAGTTTCTATGCATGGCAATAACAGCCTGACCTAAACTGAGTCCACCATCACCCATCGGCAATTTATGAGCACTCAGTACATGAAATTCGCTCAAATTTTCTTTTAATAAGCGACGTAGTAGTTGGTTATGCATCACACCACCAGATAAAACGATAGTACGACATTGGTGTTCGTGTGCTTGGTTGATCGCAAGTTCAGCAAACCCTTGAGCTAGGGCATAATGAAAGGCGAAGGCTTTATCTTCAACAGGTACATGGTAATTCAACCAACTTTGCCAAAAGTAAGCCAAATCCAGTTTATTGCCGATAAGCGGCATTTTTACTGGAATATTGACCGCACTTTGTGCTTGGGTAGCCAAAGATGAGATGTTTGCTAGCGCTTCGAGATGGCAAGCCGCTTCACCTTCCCAAGAAACAATGGTTGGTGCAATACCGAGATCATAAGCTACGGCATCAAATAAACGCCCTGCAGATGATATAGGTGGGCAATTGAGTCCGCGGTCAATCGCATTGATTAATATTTGCCAATTTGGTTCTGTACCGGTATTGGTGAGAATTTTTTGCCATTGTGGCACAAATTGGTGCAGGTGAGCTAGCCAGTTACGCCAAGGTTGTTTGGCCGCAAGATCGCCGCCCGGTAGAGCAACAGCCGGCAGACCACCTAAATATTGACTATGTTGATAATCAACAAGTAGGCATTCTCCCCCCCAAAGTTGTCCATTTTCGCCCATACCGATACCGTCTAGAGCAAGACCAATTACAGGTTCATTACAATTGTGCTCGGCCATGACACTGACAATATGAGCATGATGATGCAGTACTTCGATGAAGGGGATTTGTTGCTGTTCAGCAAGTTGTTTACCAATGTAAGATGAAAAATAGCCAGGGTGAGCATCCACCGCGATAATGTCTGGTTTAAATTGATAAATCTGCTGAAATAATTCAAGATTTTCACTCAATTGTGACCGCACTTGTTCATTTGCTGTATCGCCAATATGTTGGCTCAGTACGGCTTTATTGTGACGTAGCAAGCAGAATGTATTTTTCAGATCAGACCCTAACGCCAATACATTTTTTGTGCTTTGTGTTTCAAGTGGTATTTCATCTGGCACATAACCACGAGCACGACGCAGCGTCTCTAATCCATCGAAGGCAACGCGAACAAGACTATCATCGGCACGTTGTAGAATATCGCGATTGTGACAAAGATAAACATCAGCCAAGTCAGCTAATTGTTCCACTGCATGTTCATTTTTTAGTACGGGAGGTTGCCCGCTGGCATTCGCAGAAGTCATCACGAGCGGACGATTAACCGCTCGTAACAACAAATGCTGCAGTGGGTTGCTTGGAAGCATCACACCTATTTCCTGTAAGTTTGGCGCGATGTTATCGGCAATATGCGGCACTTTGTGTTTTGAAATAAGTACAATCGGCGCAGCACTACTGGTTAGCAATTCTGTTTCTTGAGAGCTCAAATCCTGTAAAAACTGCAGGTCAGGCACCATAATGGCTAACGGTTTTGTCGGACGATGTTTCCGTTGACGTAATAAATCAACAGTCTTTTGATTATTCGCATCACAGGCTAGATGGAAACCGCCTAAACCTTTAACTGCGACGATATTGCCTTGTTGCAATAAAAGTGCGGTCTGTTTTAATGCCATTTCATGAGTGGCGAGTATTTGTTCTTGATTCTGCAACCAGATATGGGGACCACAGACCGAACAGGCGTTAGGTTGTGCATGAAAACGACGATCAGCGGGATCTTTATATTCTTTTTCACATTGTGGACAAAGTGGAAAAGAAGCCATTGCCGTGTTTTTTCGGTCGTAAGGAATCGCCTTGATAATAGTAAAACGCGGACCACAATGGGTGCAGTTAGTAAAAGGGTAATGATAGCGTCGGTTGTTGGGATCGAATAAGTCAGCTAAACAATGTGGACAGGTAGCTGCATCGGGAATAATTTGTGTGTCCATTTGATTGTTTTCACTTTCCCGAATGGTAAAGCCCGTTATGGCAGTTGCTTCTGGCCAATCTATTGGACGCTGAGTAATATCGGTAATTTGCGCTAGCGGTGGGAGTTTGTTTTGTAGGTCGGACAAAAATTGCTCGAGTGCATCTGTTGGTGGAGAGACAAAACGAATTAATACGCCTTGTCCATCATTATTTACATCTCCGTTTAACTTATATTCATTTGCCAGAAGCCAAACAAAAGGGCGAAATCCCACGCCCTGAACTTTTCCTTTTATGCGTAATTCGATCCCTTGCATAACGCAATCCTGTTTATTTTTGATTTAAGCCAAGAAAATCGCCGACTTCGTGTTCTAGCTGGCTCATGGCAATTAAGGCTTCTTGCGTTTGTTTGGCCTCTTCTTCATCGATAATTGTCATGGCAAAACCCACATGCACGAGTACCCATTTACCGACGAGAGGTTTGGGGTCATCCTGACAAATTAATGAAATATTAACCTCTCTTTTAACACCACACACATCGACTACCGCAAGCTGTAATGCACTGTCTGCAACTTGAATGATCTGTCCTGGAATACCTAAACACATAATCTGTCCTTAGTTAGAATGTTTATGAGATAAATCGTTTATTGTGTTTCAATAAACGTACTGCGAGTGTGAAATTTTATCATGTAAACACCTAAATTTGTATAGCCATATTTTAAATAAGGCTACTGCATTTTTGTTTAAAATCTGTTCACATTTTTAACATAAAATTATTATGTTTCACTGTTATTTAACAGGTGCAT
>CAKQTN010000052.1:0-8323 GCA_934276625.1 uncultured Haemophilus sp. | reverse complement strand
TATTAAGTCGTCTATTCCCAAATAAACCATTAAATCTATGTAAAGCGGGTGATAGCAATATCCCAACCGTGGATTTAGCTAACCTAAAAGTACATGATTTTGGCGGTGTTCACCCTGCAGGTTTAGTGGGTACACATATTCACTTTATCGATCCGGTTGGTGTTCATAAAACCGTATGGCACATCAATTACCAAGATGTGATTGCTGTAGGTAAATTATTCACTACGGGCGAACTTTATGTTGAGCGCGTTGTTTCTCTTGCTGGTCCGCAAGTGAAAGAGCCTCGTCTAGTTCGTACCGTAATTGGTGCTAACCTTTCTCAATTAACGGCAGGTGAGTTAAAAGACGGTAATAACCGTGTGATTTCTGGTTCTGTGCTTTGTGGTCAAACAGCAAAAGATGCTCACGACTATTTAGGTCGTTATGCATTACAAGTTTCTGTGATTGCAGAAGGTAATGAGAAAGAGTTCTTAGGTTGGATCACTCCACAATCGAACAAATATTCGATTACCCGTACCGTATTAGGCCACTTTGGTAAAAAATTATTCAACTTCACTACTGCAGAGAATGGTGGTGAGCGTGCAATGGTACCAATCGGTAGCTATGAGCGCGTAATGCCGTTGGATATTTTACCGACATTATTATTACGTGATTTAATCGTGGGCGATACCGATGGCGCACAAGCGTTAGGTTGTCTTGAATTAGATGAAGAAGACTTAGCATTATGTTCTTTCGTTTGCCCGGGCAAATATGAATACGGTTCAATCTTGCGTCAAGTATTAGATAAGATTGAGAAGGAAGGTTAAAAATGGGTTTAAAAAATCTTTTTGAAAAAATGGAACCCGCGTTTTTACCAGGTGGTAAATACAGCAAGCTTTATCCGGTCTTTGAATCGATTTATACCTTGCTTTATACACCAGGTACGGTAACGCACAAAAACACACACGTTCGTGATGCGTTAGACTCAAAACGTATGATGATTACGGTTTTCCTTGCGTTGTTCCCAGCGATTTTCTACGGGATGTACAATGTGGGTAACCAAGCGATCCCTGCCTTAAATCAATTAGGCAATTTAGATCAATTAATTGCTAACGATTGGCACTATGCGCTTGCAAGTTCATTAGGTTTAGATTTAACCAATAATGCAACTTGGGGCTCAAAAATGGCGTTAGGGGCGATCTTCTTCTTACCAATTTACTTAGTGGTATTTACCGTTTGTACAATTTGGGAATTATTATTCTCAGTGGTGCGTGGTCATGAAGTAAATGAAGGGATGTTCGTTTCAACCATTTTATTTGCGTTAATCGTTCCACCAACATTACCACTATGGCAAGCTGCACTAGGTATCACCTTTGGTATCGTGGTAGCGAAAGAAATCTTCGGTGGTGTAGGTCGTAACTTTATGAACCCAGCGCTTGCTGGTCGTGCGTTCTTATTCTTTGCTTATCCGGCTCAAATTTCCGGTGACTTAGTATGGACTGCTGCAGATGGTTTCTCTGGTGCAACCGCACTTTCACAATGGTCTCAAGGTGGTCAAGCAGCATTACAACACACTGTAACCGGTCAACCTATTACTTGGATGGATGCATTCATTGGTAATATTCCAGGTTCAATGGGTGAGGTTTCAACGCTTGCGTTGTTAATCGGTGGTGCAGTGATTGTATTCACTCGAATTGCTTCTTGGCGCATTATGGCTGGTGTCATGATCGGTATGATTGGTACAGCAACCTTATTCAACTTAATCGGTTCTGATTCTAACCAAATGTTCTCAATGCCTTGGCATTGGCACTTTGTATTAGGTGGTTTTGCACTTGGTATGATCTTTATGGCAACCGACCCAGTATCAGCTTCATTTACCAACACGGGTAAATGGTGGTACGGTGCGTTAATTGGCGTGATGGCGGTATTAATTCGTACAGTGAACCCAGCTTATCCAGAAGGGATGATGTTAGCGATTTTATTTGCAAACTTATTTGCACCAATTTTCGACTACATCGTGGTTCAAGCAAATATCAAACGTCGGAGAGCAAGAACAAATGGCTAAATTTAATAAAGATAGCGTTAGCGGTACAGTTACCGTTGTTGTGTTGCTAAGTTTAGTGTGTTCTATCGTGGTTTCTGGTGCTGCAGTAGCATTAAAATCCAAACAAGATGAACAAAAAGCACTCGACGTTCAACGTAACATTTTAACTGTTGCTGGCTTAATGAAAGAAGATAATGCATCAGTAATTAAAGACACTTACAGCAAATTTATTGAACCACGTTTAGTTGATTTGCAAAGTGGTGATTACGTTCAAGCTTCAGCAGAAGAAATTAATAAATTTGAACCTAAAGATGCCGTTAAAGATCCCGCTAAAAGCCAAGCTATCCCAGCTGAGGCTGATAAAGCAGGAATTAAGGTTCGTGCAAACCAAGCGCGTGTTTATCTTGTAAAAGATGAACAAGGCAATGTAACCCAAGTGGTATTACCAATGTATGGCCGTGGTTTATGGTCAACCATGTATGGTTTTGTTTCTGTTGCACCAGATGCGAATACCATCAAAGGTATTACTTACTATGATCAAGGTGAAACAGCTGGTCTTGGGGGCGAAATTGCGAACCCACGTTGGCAAGCACAGTTCGTTGATAAAAAATTATTCGATGAACAAGGTAACCAAAAATTCAAAATCTATAAAGGTAGCTCTGCTGCAGATAAAGAGCACGGTGTAGATGGTTTATCAGGTGCAACTTTAACCAGTAATGGTGTTCAAGGTTCATTTGATTATTGGTTCAGCCAAAATGGCTTTGGTCCATTCTTAGCGAAATTTAAAGCAGGAGAAATCAAATAATGGCTGATGCAAAAGTAAACTTAAAAGGTCTTTTATTCGATCCTATTGTTAAAAATAACCCGATTGCCTTGCAAATTTTGGGTATCTGTTCTGCATTAGCGGTAACGACCCAATTACAAACCGCGATCGTTATGGCGATTGCGGTAAGTTTGGTAACCGGTTTCTCCAGTTTGTTCATTTCATTGATTCGCAACTATATTCCAAATAGTATCCGTATCATTGTGCAACTGGCGATTATCGCATCTTTAGTAATCTTAGTTGACCAAGTACTAAAAGCTTATGCTTATGGTTTATCTAAACAACTTTCTGTATTCGTTGGTCTTATCATTACAAACTGTATCGTAATGGGACGCGCAGAAGCGTTTGCGATGAAATCACCTCCGCTAGAAAGCTTTGTTGATGGTATCGGTAACGGTTTAGGTTATGGTGCGATCTTATTAATTGTTGCAACATTACGTGAACTAATTGGTTCTGGTCGTTTATTTGGTTTCCCTGTATTCCAAACAATTCAAGACGGTGGTTGGTATCAACCAAACGGTTTATTCCTTCTTGCACCAAGTGCGTTCTTTATTATCGGCTTCGTTATTTGGGGCTTAAGAACGTGGAAACCTGAGCAACAGGAGAAATAATCAATGGAACATTATATTAGCCTATTCGTGAAGGCGATCTTCATTGAAAACATGGCGCTCTCTTTCTTCTTAGGGATGTGTACTTTCCTTGCGGTTTCTAAGAAAGTTTCTACGGCATTTGGCCTTGGTGTTGCGGTAACAGTAGTACTTGGTATTGCGGTACCAGCGAACCAATTTGTGTATGAACATGTATTAAAAGATGGCGCTTTGGTAGAAGGTGTGAGCCTTGAGTTCTTAAACTTCATTACCTTTATCGGGATTATTGCGGGTCTTGTTCAATTACTTGAAATGACTTTAGATAAATTCTTCCCAGCACTTTATAACGCATTAGGTATCTTCCTTCCACTTATCGCCGTAAACTGTGCGATCTTTGGTGGTGTATCTTTTGCGGTACAACGTGAATACACTTTTGCAGAATCTGCAGTTTATGGTGTAGGTGCGGGGCTTGGTTGGATGTTAGCAATCGTTGCGCTTGCAGGCTTAACCGAAAAAATGAAATATGCCGATGTACCGGCAGGCTTAAAAGGATTAGGGATTACCTTTATCACTGCAGGCTTGATGGCGCTTGGCTTTATGTCATTCTCTGGTATTCAGTTATAAGGAGGCATAAATGAGCGAATCTTCAATTTTATTATTAGGTGTTGCGGCATTTACGGTTATCCTTTTAGTGCTCGTTGCGATTATTTTATTCGCTAAATCAAAATTAGTGGATTCTGGTGATATTACCATTTCTATTAATGATGATCCTGAAAAAGCGATCACTTTACCAGCTGGTGGCAAATTACTTGGCGCGTTAGCAAGTAAAGGTATTTTCGTTTCTTCTGCTTGTGGTGGCGGTGGCTCTTGTGGTCAATGTATTGTGAAAGTGAAAAGTGGCGGTGGTGAAATTCTCCCAACTGAACTTTCTCATATTAATAAACGTGAAGCAAAAGAAGGCTATCGTTTAGCTTGCCAAGTGAATGTAAAAGGCAATATGGACGTTGAACTTCCAGAAGAAATCTTCGGTGTGAAAAAATGGGAATGTACCGTTATTTCTAACGATAACAAAGCAACCTTTATTAAAGAGCTTAAATTAGCGATTCCTGAAGGTGAAGAAGTTCCTTTCCGTGCGGGTGGTTATATCCAAATCGAAGCTGATCCACATACGGTTTACTATAAAGATTTTGATATTCCAGAAGAATACCACGAAGATTGGGACAAATACGATTTATGGCGTTATGTGTCTAAAGTGGATGAGCATATTATCCGTGCTTACTCAATGGCTTCATATCCAGAAGAGAAAGGCATCATTATGCTTAACGTGCGTATTGCAACGCCTCCACCACGTCAACCTGATGCGCCTCCAGGTCAAATGTCTTCTTACATTTGGTCATTAAAACCAGGTGATAAAGTGACAATTTCTGGTCCATTCGGTGAATTCTTCGCGAAAGAAACCGATAATGAGATGGTATTCATCGGTGGTGGGGCAGGTATGGCACCAATGCGTTCTCATATTTTTGACCAATTAAAACGTTTACACTCTAAACGTAAAATGTCATTCTGGTATGGTGCACGCTCTAAACGTGAAATGTTCTATGTAGAAGATTTTGATCAGCTTCAAGCCGAAAATCCGAACTTTACATGGCACGTGGCGTTATCTGATCCGTTACCAGAAGATAACTGGACAGGTTACACTGGCTTTATTCACAACGTACTTTATGAAAACTACTTGAAAAATCATGAAGCACCAGAAGATTGTGAATACTACATGTGTGGACCTCCGGTGATGAACGCTGCGGTAATCAAAATGTTGAAAGACCTCGGTGTTGAAGATGAAAACATCTTATTAGATGACTTCGGTGGTTGATTTTAGTTAATCAAAACATCATGAAAACTGACCGCACTTTGTGATGAAGTGCGGTCAATATTTAAGGTGTTTTTAGAAAATTTTCTATGATTACAGGTAAATTTTGTTTAGTTTGCTAGTAGTTCACAGATTTAGGAAATCCAGATGAAAAAATTAATAAGCGGTATCGTGGCGGTGGCAATGGCATTAAGTCTTGCAGCCTGTGAAAAAGAAACAAAAGTTATCTCATTAAGTGGTAAAACAATGGGAACAACTTATCATGTTAAATACCTTGATGAAGGCTCAATGAAAGCAACATCTGAAAAGACGCATGAAGAAATTGAAGCTATCTTAAAAGATGTGAACGCGAAAATGTCCACTTACAAAAAAGATTCGGAATTGAGTCGTTTCAATCAAAATACCCAAGTGAATACACCGATTGAGATTTCAGCAGATTTTGCCAAAGTATTGGCCGAAGCGATTCGTTTAAATAAAGTGACTGAAGGTGCATTGGATGTAACTGTTGGCCCTGTCGTTAATTTATGGGGATTTGGCCCGGAAAAACGTCCAGAAAAACAACCTACACCAGAACAATTAGCTGAACGCCAAGCTTGGGTTGGTATTGATAAAATTGCCCTCGATATGAGTGCTGCCAAACCGACATTAAGCAAAGCACTTCCTCAAGTTTATGTCGATTTGTCCTCGATTGCTAAAGGCTTTGGCGTTGATCTGGTCGCTGAAAAGTTAGAACAATTAAATGCTCAGAATTACATGGTTGAAATCGGCGGAGAAATTCGTGCGAAAGGAAAAAATATTGAAGGCAAACCTTGGCAGATCGCAATTGAAAAACCAACTACAACAGGTGAAAGAGCGGTTGAAGCTGTCATTGGATTAGACAATATGGGAATGGCAAGTTCTGGCGATTATCGAATTTACTTTGAAGAAAATGGTAAACGCTTTGCTCATGAAATTGATCCGAAAACAGGTTATCCAATTCAGCATCATTTAGCCTCAATTACGGTACTTGCACCAACTTCAATGACTGCAGATGGCTTATCAACAGGGTTATTTGTGCTTGGTGAAGACAAGGCGTTAGAAGTGGCTGAGAAAAATAATCTTGCCGTTTATTTAATCATTAAAACAGATAATGGTTTTGTGACAAAATCATCCTCTGCTTTCAAAAAATTAACAGAAACAAAAGAATAGTTATGCAAACTTTATTTTTTACCCTAATCGTTTTTGTTGCAATTATTGTATTAATGTCTGTCGGCTTTATCTTTAAAAAACAAAGCTTAAAGGGCAGCTGTGGCGGGCTTTCATCACTCGGTATCGCCAAAGCCTGTGATTGCGATAAACCTTGCGACACTTTACAAGAAAAATTAAATGCTGGCGATGAAAATGCCAAAGCTGAATATGAACAAAAATTTGCGAAGAAAGACGATGATTCGCAATTTTATGAAGTGAAATAATTCACGCAAAATCAACAGCACTTTGTGCAATAACCTTAATTTATGGGGCGGAAGTCATTCCGCTATGTTTCAATCATTATCACCAATGTGCTTCGCCTTAACCGAAGTTACGGGAGACTTATGTTAACTTCAAATACTTATAATCAACATTTCGCACCATTGAGTGCAGAACAACTTGCCGAAAATGCCACTAAAAAAGTCATTTGTGGTATGTCTGGTGGGGTGGACTCCTCCGTTTCTGCGTTTATTCTTCAACAACAAGGCTACCAAGTGGAAGGTTTGTTTATGAAAAACTGGGAAGAAGATGACGACACGGATTATTGTACAGCCGCAGCGGATCTTGCTGATGCGCAGGCAGTATGCGATAAGTTGGGGATTAAACTACATAAAATTAATTTTGCTGCAGAATATTGGGATAATGTATTTGAGCATTTTTTAACTGAATATAAAGCAGGGCGCACGCCGAACCCAGATATTTTGTGTAATAAAGAAATTAAATTTAAAGCATTTTTAGAATATGCAGCTGAAGATCTTGGTGCTCATTACATTGCAACAGGGCATTATGTACGTAGGGCTGGTGATGATGAAAATGCAAAATTATTACGTGGTTTAGATGCTAATAAAGATCAAAGTTATTTTCTTTATACCTTAAGCCATAAACAAGTGGGACAAAGTTTATTCCCCGTTGGTGAAATTGAGAAGCCCATTGTTCGCGCTATTGCTGAAGAGCTTGGCTTAATTACGGCGAAGAAAAAAGACTCTACCGGTATTTGTTTTATTGGTGAGCGTAAATTTAAGGATTTCTTAGCTCGTTACTTACCGGCTCAACCTGGTGATATTCGTACTGTTGATGGTGAAATTATTGGTCGCCATGATGGTTTGATGTATCACACGTTGGGACAGCGTAAAGGGTTAGGCATTGGTGGTTTAAAAAATGCGGGTGATGAGGCTTGGTATGTGGTAGATAAGGATGTTGAAAATAATGAGCTTATTGTCGCTCAGGGGCATGACCATCCTCGTTTATTTTCAAAAGGTTTGATTGCTAGCCAATTACATTGGGTTGATCGCGAGCCAATTCGTGAATTAGTACGTTGCACGGTTAAAACACGTTATCGCCAACAAGATATTCCTTGTGTGATTGAACCGATTGATGATGAAACTATTCGAGTGATTTTCGATGAACCTCAATCAGCCGTCACACCAGGACAATCTGCCGTATTTTACCTTGGTGAAATTTGTTTGGGCGGTGGGATTATCGAAGAACGGATTAAATAACCTAACAAAAAAGGCTTGGGATCCCAAGCCTTTTTCTTTGCGAAATTATTCGCCCAAACGCTCTTTAATACGAGCAGATTTACCTGAACGTTCACGTAAGTAGTAAAGTTTAGCTTTACGTACTGCACCTTTACGTTTAACAGTGATTGAATCTACAACTGGTGAGTGAGTTTGGAATACACGCTCAACACCTACACCGTTAGACACTTTACGTAAAGTAAATGCTGAGTGCAAGCCACGGTTACGAATTGCAATAACCACGCCTTCGAATGCTTGCAAACGACGTTTGCTACCTTC
>CAKQTN010000051.1:0-8413 GCA_934276625.1 uncultured Haemophilus sp. | reverse complement strand
TTGGCCTAAACGGTAACGTGCCGACAGCTATTTCAAGTTATGATATAGATGTGCAACGTTTTGTGGATTTCCGCAATGCTCGCAATGTGCCAGAATCAGAGAATGTGGATCATTTCGCCTTGTTATTGCTTACAGCTTCTTGGTTAGAAGACAACACAGAATCACTATCCGCTCAACAGGATTTATTCGGTGATTTCTTATTACCTTGTGCAGCGAAATTCTTAACCCAAGTGGAAACTTATGCCACACTTCCTTTCTATCGTTCATTAGCGTATTTAACCCGTGAAATCTTGGCTGCAATGGCTGATGAATTAGAAGAAGGCGAGTAGTTTTCATAAATAGAATAGGTCTCTAAAAGAGATTTTTAGATGCCAATAAAAAAGCCCCGCGAATCAAAACGCGGGGCTTTTATTTAATAGAAGATCAATTATTCTTCAGAAGTTACATCTTCAGTGCCTTCGTCTTCATCATCCACATCACAAACACGTTCAAGACTGACTACGTGCTCATCTTCTGCGGTACGAATTAAACGAACCCCTTGGGTATTACGCCCAACGATGCTCACTTCACTTACACGAGTACGCACTAAGGTACCGGCATCAGTAATAAGCATAATTTGGTCGGTTTCTTCTACTTGTGTTGCCGCAACGACTTTACCGTTACGTTCGCTCACTTTAATCGAAATTACCCCTTTGGTATTACGGGATTTGGTTGGGTATTCGCTTAATTGTGTGCGTTTACCGTAACCGTTTTGCGTAGCCGTAAGGATTGCACCATCATTTTTCGGCACAACTAAGGATACGACTTTATCGATGTTGAGATCGAGAGTTTCTTCCGCATTATCATCAGAAACCTCTTCAATTTCGATCGCACTTTCATCGTCAGCGATATCATTAGTAAGGGCAAGTTTAATACCGCGTACACCTGTTGCTAAACGCCCCATTGCACGGACTGCACTTTCAGCGAAACGCACCACGCGACCTTGCGAAGAGAACAACATGATTTCATTAGAGCCATCGGTGATATCCACGCCGATTAATTCATCTTCATCACGCAAGTTCAAGGCGATGATACCACTTGAACGTGGACGGCTGAATTCGGTTAGCGCAATTTTCTTCACAGTACCGCCGGCCGTTGCCATGATGACGAATTTATCTTCTTCATAAGCAGATATTGGCAAGATTGCGGTGATACGTTCGTTTTCTTGTAACGGTAGAATATTCACAATCGGACGACCACGTGCGCCACGGCTGGCTTGTGGTAATTGATAGACTTTCAACCAATATAAACGACCACGGCTAGAGAAGCAGAGAATCGTATCGTGAGTATTCGCCACTAAAAGTTTTTCGATGAAGTCTTCATCTTTCATCTTCGTTGCGGATTTACCTTTACCACCACGACGTTGTGCTTCGTAGTCGGTAAGCGGTTGATATTTCACATAACCTTCGTGAGAAAGGGTCACAACTACATCTTCTTGGGCAATTAAATCTTCTAAATCAATATCACCGGAAGCCGCAGTAATTTCGGTACGACGTTCATCGGCGAATTGTGCACGTACTTGTTCAAGCTCTTCACGAATCACTTCCATCAAGCGTTCTGGGCTGTTGATGATGTGAAGAAGTTCTGCAATTTTAACCAATAACTCTTTGTATTCATTGATTACTTCTTCAGTAGCAAGACCAGTTAAACGGTGCAAGCGAAGTTCTAAAATTGCATCAACTTGTTCAGGAGAAAGGTAGTAATCAGAACCTTTAATACCAAATTCAGCCGCTAATTCAGCCGGACGTGCCGCGGCATCAAGTAAGCCTAAAATTTCGTTATTCAGTTTCCAAGGACGAGAAATTAATTTTTCTGCCGCTTCTTTACGCTCTTTTGACTGACGGATGATATCGATGATTTCATCGATATTTGAGGTTGCAACCGCTAACCCTTCTAAAATATGGGTACGCTCGCGGGCTTTACGCAATTCAAATAAAGAACGGCGAATCACCACTTCGCGACGGTGCATCACAAAGGCTTCAATGATTTGTTTTAAGTTGAATAAACGTGGTTGACCGTGATCTAAGGCCACCATGTTGATCCCGAAAGTCACCTGCATTTGGGTGAGGGCATAAAGGTGATTTAAAACTACTTCGCCCACCGCATCACGTTTGATATCGATTTCAATGCGGATCCCTTCTTTGTTAGAAAGATCGATAATATTGCTAATGCCTTCGATTTTTTTATCTTTGATGAGCTCAGCAATTTTTTCTACTAATTTGGCTTTATTCACCTGATAAGGCAATTCGGTCACAATGATTTGCTCTTTGCCTTTATCTGTGGTTTCTACGCTAGCTCGAGCGCGAACATACACTTTGCCGCGACCAGTGCGATAAGCTTCTTCAATCCCTTTACGGCCATTAATTAATGCTGCTGTCGGGAAGTCAGGGCCTGGGATATATTGCATTAATTCATCAATGGTGATGTTTTCGTTATCAATATAAGCCAAGCAGCCATCTAAAACTTCATTTAAGTTGTGTGGTGGAATGTTCGTTGCCATCCCCACCGCAATACCGGAAGAACCGTTTGCTAAAAGTGCAGGAATACGGGTTGGTAATACATCTGGAATCATTAATTCGCCATCATAGTTTGGCGAGAAATTCACGGTTTCTTTATCCAAGTCAGTTAATAATGCTTGGGTAATTTTTTGCATACGAACTTCGGTATAACGCATTGCCGCTGGTGCGTCACCGTCGATTGAACCGAAGTTACCTTGCCCATCTACCAACATGTAGCGCAATGAGAACGGCTGTGCCATACGCACAATGGTGTCATACACCGCAGAATCACCATGCGGGTGATATTTACCGATTACATCACCTACCACACGGGCAGATTTTACGTATTTTTTGCCGGCAGTGATGCCAGATTGATCCATGGAGAAAAGCACACGTCGATGTACCGGTTTTAAACCGTCACGCACATCAGGCAAAGCACGCCCAACAATCACCGACATGGCGTAGTCAAGGTAAGAAGATTTTAGTTCTTCTTCAATATTGACTGGGGTAATAGAGGAATGGATTGAATCCGTCATTTTTATTCCTTTTTTGATCAAAAAATTGCGACGAATTATAGCATAAATTTAAGCGTTTTTGTGTGAAAAGTGCGGTTGATTTTAAAGCGTTTTTTTAATGTGGAAATAAATAAGGCAGACATAAAGTCCGCCTTATGATTGAGAGAAAATCGTCTATTTCCAATTTTCTCGTTTGGCGTTTTGTAATTTAGCATAAGCACCAAGTAAAGCTTGGTGTTCTTTAAAGTTTTCAAGCGTTTCATCACTGGCTGGCAAGTTATAGAACGGGTTACCTTTTTCTGTCACTGCAGTCCAAGCTTGTTGAACGACTTCTTTGCCATACATTCTTTCAAATACAGTGCGATATTGTTGTGGATCGCGAGTATTGTCTAAATGCAATTCAATAATACTGATTAAGGCACGATAGTAATTCACACGCTCAGGCGTAAACACAGAGCTATTCATATTCATCGTCCAATTTGCCCAATCTAAGGCTAATTCTAATTCACCTAATGCTAAGTAAAGCATGGATTTAAGTTCACCAACACGTAATGTTGTCCAACCGCTTGCTTTTGGTGCAACGATACCGATAAATTCGCGAACGCGTGTAGCATCATCAATATCTTGCTCATCTAATTCTGCTAATAATTCTTCATAAGTCTCAGCATCATGATGATGGTGCGGTAGATCCAATAAGATCTCACGCCAGTCCATACCCATATTATTATTGGCATAAATGAGATCATCAGCAGGATAGATATCAGACATGCCAGGTACGATAATGCGACAAGCGTAAACGTCTAAATGGTTGTAATCCATGATATAGACTTCTTTTTCCTCTGCATTAAAGATTGTCATCAAGTTTTCATATTCTTCTTGCGTTGAACCTGAGAAATCCCAATCTACAAATTCATAATCTGGCGTATTTTTAAATAAATCCCAAGAAATTAAACCGCTAGAATCAATAAAGTGTGTTTCAAGGTTAGCATGCTCCGCCACATCATCATTATTGAATGATGGAGGAGAGAATACATCGAGATCTTTTAAGCTGCGACCTTGTAAAAGCTCCGTTACGGTACGCTCTAATGCCACTTGGAAGTTTGGATGTGCACCAAAAGAGGCAAAGCACGTGCCATTATTTGGGTTGAGTAATACCACGCAAATGACAGGATATTTGCCGCCTAGTGACGCATCAAAGGCATAAATAGGGAAGCCTTCTTCCTCTAATTTTTCAATAGAGGCTTGAATAGATGGATAGCGATCCATCACGGATTTTGGAATTTCAGGAAGACTGATTGCTTCTGCAATAATGCGATTTTTTACGTAACGTTCAAAAACTTCTGAAAGCCCTTGCACTCGTGCTTCATTTTTTGTGTTACCGGCAGACATTCCGTTAGACACATACAAATTCGCAATGATACTTTGTGGAATATAGACGGTTTCTTGATCGGATTGACGCACATAAGGCATCGCGACAATACCGCGATCGTAATTACCAGATTGCAGATCCACAAGCAATTCTGGGGTTAGTTCTTGATTTGGATCGAAATAATCCCATAAGTAATCATCTAAAATCCCTAGTGGTAAAAGGGCTTCATCTTCAATAGGAAACCATTTTTCAGTGGGATAATGGACGAAATCGCTATTGGCAATCTCTTGCCCTAAATAGAAATCGGCAAAGAAATAGTTGGTGGAAAGACGTTCGAAATATTCACCTAATGCAGATGCTAACGCAGCTTTTTTGCTCGCGCCTTTGCCGTTAGAAAAACATTGTGGGCAATCTTTATCACGAATATGTACAGACCATATATTTGGCACAGGATTAAGCCAAGAGGCTTCTTCGATATTGAAACCAAGTGCGGTCAATTTTTGTTGAAATTTTGAAATACTGTCTTCAAGTGCGGCATCTTTGCCGAGAATAAATGTTTGTTCGGTCATAATTGTTCCTGTTATAAAAAGTTCCCGCATCATAGGGGAGTTTAGTGGGCTAATCAAGCATAAAATTTATACGCTTTAGCTCTTGTTTTCCTTGATTTTTAAGGGTAAATTAGCCTAGCGCAGGAAGGCATTTTCTGCGTAGGTAAAATTATAAACAAATCAATCAATTGGGAGACATCATGGCTCAAGGATTTTATGAATTAAAAGTGGCTAAAGACGGACAATTTATGTTCAACTTAAAAGCAGCAAACGGACAAGTTATTTTAACTAGCGAACTTTATAAAACAAAAGCATCAGCTGAAAATGGCATTGCATCAGTGCAAAAAAATGGTGTGGATGCGAAAAACTTTGAATATCGCGTAGCGAAAAATGACAAACCTTACTTCATTTTAAAAGCGGCTAACCATCAAGAAATTGGCCGTAGCCAATATTATTCTTCTCAAGCTGCAGCAGAAAAAGGCGTTGAGTCTGTAATGAATAATGCATCTTCTGCAGTAATCAAAGAAGTGACAGAATAATTATTCTGTTCTGATTTCTTTAAATGCACTTGCCGGCTCTAAAAACGCCGGCATTTTTGATCGCGCTTTCTCAGGATTCAGTGTTAAGGGATAAGTTCGTTTTTGGGCAATGATCACAGTGAGCGGAGAGCAGAGCGAGCTCTTTTCTTGTTTTATGGATAGTCTTTCTTCTGCAATCACATCAAAATTTAATAATGATAGCCAGTCAACCACTCGCCAAGTAGCATATTGTCGGAATTTAAACTCGCCTAATTTGGATTTGAAAAGTAATGGACTCATCGGATTAAATAACGTGATGAAAATCCAGCCGTCATCCTTTAAAACGCGATGTGCTTCACGCAATATTTGGTGAGGATCTTGCGCAAAATTTAAGGTGTTTGCCAACAAGCAGGCATCCATTTCTTTTTCAACAAAAGGCAAGGCTAATGGTGAGGCTTGGATTAAACTGTCACTTTCATTTAACAGTGCGGTAGAAAAATACGCTGTTTTTTCAGCTAATACAATTTGATGACGTAAAGGTAAATCAAAGGCGATTTCACCACTTAAAGCCCCGATTTTCAGAATTTGATAGCCTAAAATTTTTGGTGTCCATTGGGCAAAATAATCGGTTAATACGTTACAATAGGCTTCACCTTGTGGTAACGCTTGCCAACTTTCAGGTGAAAGAAGTGGTTTGTGCCATTTGGCTTTCCAATTCAATGTTAATCCTATTTTCATAAGGTAATTTATGCTAGTTCCTATTCCTGCGCTCAATGATAACTATATTTGGCTTTATAGACGAGAAAATTTCCCCGTAATTGTGATCGATATCCCAGAAATAACCCGTTTAATTCCGTATTTAGAATCGAATAAGTTAGACGTAGAGGCGGTGTTATTAACCCATAATCACGATGATCATGTGCAAGGTGTCGCGGAATTTAAGCAATATTATCCAAATGTACCTGTTTTCGGCCCAACAGAATGTGCAAATAAAGGAGCAACCAATATCGTGGATAGTGGTGTGATTAATACGGCACATTATCATATTGAAGTTTTGCCAAGCGGTGGCCATACGGCAGGGCATGTCAGCTATTTAGTGGATGGGCATCTATTTTGTGGCGATGCGTTATTTTCTGCGGGCTGTGGTCGCGTGTTCACGGGAAATTTTGCTCAAATGTTTGAAACCATGCAGAGTTTTAATCAATTACCTAATGAAACCGTGGTTTGCCCGGCTCATGAATATACGCTGGGTAATTTAGCTTTTGCGGAAACCGTATTGGCGGATAAAAGTGCGGTTGAAAATCAACGTGTTTTAGTGGAGCGTTATCGATCAGAGGGGAAACAGAGTTTGCCGACAACAATTGGATTAGAGAAACAAATTAATCCGTTTTTACAGGCAAAAAATTTAGACGAATTTACACAATGGCGTTTAGCGAAAGATAAGTTTTAACTCATTTTAGTTATTTGTTTGAGTTTTTTCTATTGAAATTTGCTCAATTCTCAACAATTCATTAAAATAGCGAAACTTTTACTTTCTACTTAAGCCGCATGTTCATAAAAGTGCGGTTGTTTTTATTAGGTTTTTATGACCCTTCTTGTTCTAGGCATTAATCATAAAACAGCTTCTGTCGCTGTTCGTGAGAAAGTCGCTTTTTCTGAAGAAAAGCGGCAGCTTGCCTTACAACAAATTCACCAACAAGATTTGGCTGAAAGTGCGGTTATTCTTTCTACTTGTAACCGTACAGAGATTTATCTTCACCATCGTCAAATTTCCCCCCAAGAGTGTAAGCAATGGCAAACGAACTGTACAAATTGGTTTGCTAACATTCATCAGCTTTCTGTGGATGAGTTAAATAAAAGTATTTACACACATCAAAATCAACAAGCCGCAAATCATTTAATGCGAGTGGCCTGTGGTTTGGATTCATTAATTTTGGGGGAGCCGCAAATTTTAGGACAGGTGAAGCAAGCTTTCCAAATTAGTGAAGATTATTATCAAGCGGCGAATATTCCGCTTTCGAGCACGCTTTCTCGATTGTTCCAAAAAACCTTTGCAACAGCAAAACGAGTGCGTACTGAAACCAATATTGGTGAAAGTGCTGTATCGGTGGCTTATGCAGCTTGTAGCTTAGCGCGTCAAATTTTTGAATCTCTACGTGAATTACAAATTTTGCTCGTTGGGGCAGGGGAAACCATTGAATTGGTGAGTCGTCATTTATTACGCCACGGTGTAAAAAAATTGATGATTGCTAACCGCACTTTATCTCGTGCTGAGCAGTTGGTGGAAAAATTAGCGTCTAATACACCGATTGATGTGTATTCGCTTGATGAATTGCAAACCCCGCTAAATCAAGCCGATATTGTTATCAGCTCTACAGGAAGTCCGACTATTTTAATCACTAAAGCGATGGCTGAAATTGCGGAGAAAGCACGCCAATTTAGACCGACTTTAATGGTTGATATCGCCGTACCTCGTGATATTGATGAAAACGTCTCGGAATTAGAAAGTGTATATCATTACACCGTGGATGATTTGCAAGATATTATCCAACGTAATCTTTCTCAACGTGAGCAAGCATCAGAGCAAGCACAAGATATCATCACGCAAGAATGTAATGCCTTCTTTGAGTGGTTGAAAGTGCAACAGTTCTCTAATTTAATTCGTCATTATCGTGATGAGGCAGAAAATACTCGCCAAGAATTACTCGAAAAAGCGTTACACCAAATTCAACAAGGTGAGAATGCTGAAAAGATTCTACAAGAATTAAGTTATAAATTAACAAATAAACTCATTCATACACCAACCCAAACTATGCAATCCATGATGAGATCGGGTAATGCAGAAGGGTTGCATGCCTTTTCAAATGCGTTGCATTTAACCCATCCTTTAAATGAAAAAAACGATTAAATTTTTGACCGCACTTTT
>CAKQTN010000050.1:0-8730 GCA_934276625.1 uncultured Haemophilus sp. | reverse complement strand
CCGTATCCAGCAATCGTGATGCTCGAAACCATGCCACAATTACAAAAAGGCGAAATTTTAGAGCTCTTAAGTGACTGTGCTCAATCTATCAACAACATTCCTGTTGATACTAAAAACCACGGTTACACACTATTAAGTGTAGAACAAGATGGCACCAAATTACGCTATTTGATTCAACGTTAATGTAAAAAAGTGCGGTTAAAATTGACCGCACTTTTATATTTAATGGAAAGAAAAATCGAGAAATAAACGAAAGTTGTAATACCCTGTACTTACTTCCAAGGTTTTGCATCAGGTTTGCTGTGTTTTTTTCGCCATTGGGTACATATTGGACTATCCCACATTAGTCTTTCTTCACAAACTGGACCGCCTTCTAAATACCAACCTTTTTTCTCTAAACAAAGATTCACTTCTGGATTAACACTTTCCCCTATCACAAAATCCATACCGCAATTCTTCATATCTTTTTCTTTTCTATCAACATATTTAGTTAAAACATTAGGATCTGATTCAGGGAATAATGCATCTGCATTACGCAAACGCCAATGATAATATTGTGGTGCTGGCTTAAATCCGCCAAAAGAACAACCAAACAAAGTTAGAGGTAATAATAGTAGTAATATAAATCTCATTTTATAGCTCCTTCGCCTATTTTGATTTTGGGAAGTTAGTTTATCACTTATTAGAATTCGGCTATTTAATCATATAAGCTCTAAAGAAACATAAAGAAAACCGCACTTTAATATTTTATGAAAAGAAAAATCGAGAAATAAATGAAAGTTGTAATACCCAATACTTACTTCCAAGGCTTAGCATCAGGTTTGCTATGTTTTTTTCGCCACTGAATACATATAGGTCTATTCCACATTGTTCTTTCTTCGCAGATTGGTCCGCCTTTTAAATACCAGCCTTTTTCCTCTAAACAAAGATTCACCTCCGGCTCATCACTTTCACCGGTAACAAAATCCATACCACAATCCTTCATATCTTTTTCTTTTCTATCAACATATTTAGTTAAAACATCAGGATCTGATTCAGGGAATAAAGCATCTGCATTATGCAACCGCCAATGATCATGTGGTGGCGGAGGCTGAAATCCGCCAAAAGAACAACCAAACAAAGTTAGAGATAATAATAGCAGTAGTGTAAATCTCATCTTATCGTTTCCTAGCCTATTTTGATTTTAGAAAGTTAGTGTATCACTTCTTAAAGTTAGGTTATTTAATCATATAAGCACTAAAAAACATATAAAAAAACCGCACTTTAATTTCTCAAAGTGCGGTCAGTTTTACTTCAGTTTTTTGCTATTTGTTTAATGCAGTAAGAATGTCATCAACACGTTCTTTTGCATCACCAAAGAGCATTTGAGTGTTTTCTTTGAAGAATAATGGGTTTTGAACGCCTGCATATCCCACCGCCATAGAGCGTTTGAACACGATAACGTTTTGTGCTTTCCATACTTCTAACACTGGCATACCGGCGATTGGGCTGTTTGGATCCTCCATTGCAGCAGGGTTTACGGTGTCGTTTGCACCGATAACCAATACCACATCGGTATCCGCGAAATCGTCATTGATTTCATCCATTTCAAGCACGATGTCATAAGGCACTTTTGCTTCCGCTAAAAGTACGTTCATATGACCCGGTAAACGACCTGCAACAGGGTGAATACCGAAACGCACGTTAATACCACGCTCACGCAATTTCGCCGTAATTTCTGCTACTGGATATTGCGCTTGTGCTACTGCCATACCATATCCTGGCGTGATGATTACAGAGCTTGCATTTTTAAGTAATTCAGCCACTTCTTCTGCCGTTGTTTCACGGTGTTCACCTTGTTCTTCATCAGAAGACACTTGAACATCATTACCAAAACCACCCGCAATAACGCTGATAAATGAGCGGTTCATCGCTTTACACATAATGTAAGAAAGAATCGCACCAGAAGAACCCACTAATGCACCGGTAACGATAAGCAAATCATTGCTCAACATGAAACCTGCTGCAGCCGCTGCCCAACCAGAATAAGAGTTAAGCATTGAAACCACAACCGGCATATCCGCACCACCGATAGATGCCACTAAGTGCCAGCCGAATGCAAGTGCAATCGCGGTCATGAGTAACACTGGGAAGATATTATCTGGGTTGTTTAAGAATGCCACCATCAAGAAAGCTGAAACCACTAATGCCGCTAAATTTAATTTATGGCGATGTGGCAACATTAACGCTTTTGAATTGATTTTGCCGCTTAATTTACCGAATGCGACGATAGAACCCGTGAATGTTACCGCACCGATGAAGATCCCTAAGAATACTTCAACGTTATGGATATTCATTAACACAGGATCGGTTTCGTGTGTTAAGCCGTAACTGTTAAAGCCTACGAGCACTGCTGCTAAACCTACAAAGCTGTGAAGGATCGCAACAAGTTCAGGCATTTCAGTCATTTCAACTTTTAATGCACGTTGAACACCAATCACGCCACCGATGATCATTGCAATGATGATCCATAATGTGCCTTCAGATTGCGGGCCGAAAATGGTTGCAACAAGGGCAATTGTCATACCGACAATACCATACCAACAACCGGCTTTTGCCGTTTCGTGTTTAGAAAGACCGGCTAAGCTCATAATGAAAAGTAATGCAGCGATAATATAGGCTGCTTGTACTAAACCTTCAGACATCGTCTTCTCCTTAACCTTTTCTAAACATCGCCAACATACGTTGGGTTACACGGAAACCACCAAAGATGTTGATGCTTGCCACCAAGATTGCCACAAAGGCTAAGGCATCAATAAAGAAGTTGCCTGTTGGCTGTCTAATTTGCAGTAATGCACCCACAATGATGATACCTGAAATCGCATTGGTTACCGCCATAAGTGGAGTGTGTAGAGCGTGGCTAACGTTCCAAACCACGTAGTAACCGACTACACAAGCCAATACGAATACGGTGAAGTGAGAAAGGAATGCCGCAGGCGCCACAGATGCAAGCCAGAGGAATAACACACCTACCCCCGCCATCACACCGTATTTGATGCGAGGATCTGCCGGTTTTTCTTCCTCTTTTTTAACCGCACTTTGTGCCGCTTTCGCTTCTTGTTTTGGTTGTGCTGATACTTGGATTTGCGCTGGTGGAATTTCTTCACCATCACGTACCACAGTCACACCGCGTAATACCACATCGTCAAAATCGATATTGATCTTGCCGTCTTTTTCTTTACAAAGTAGTTTTAATAAATTAACTAAGTTTGTACCGTAAAGTTGGGAAGATTGTGTTGGTAAACGACTTGGGAAATCAGTGTAACCAATCACTTTCACTTGGTTTTCAGTGGTGACCACTTTACCTGCTTCAGTATAAGCACAGTTACCACCTGTTGCTGCGGCTAAGTCCACCACCACAGAACCCGCTTTCATGGAATCAACCATTTCTTTCGTAATCAAGCGAGGAGCTGGTTTACCTGGAATCGCCGCCGTGGTGATAATAATATCCACTTCTTTCGCTTGTTCCGCATAAAGCTCCATCGCACGACGGTTAAATTCTTCTGACATCACTTTCGCGTAACCATCGCCGCTACCGCCTTCTTCTTTGAAATCAATTTCTAAGAAAGACGCACCCATACTTTGTACTTGTTCTTTTACTTCAGGACGAGAGTCAAAAGCACGTACAATCGCACCAAGGCTATTGGCTGCACCAATAGCAGCTAGACCTGCAACACCCGCACCAATGACTAACACTTTTGCCGGTGGCACTTTACCTGCGGCGGTAATTTGTCCAGTGAAGAAACTACCAAATTCATGAGCTGCTTCAATCACCGCACGATAACCAGAAATATTCGCCATAGAGCTTAATGCATCAAGCGCTTGCGCACGGGAAATACGTGGCACAGAATCCATCGCTAATACATTAATTTTTTTCGACGTGAGTTTTTTCATTAAATCCGGATTTTGTGCGCGCCAAATGAAGCTCACAAGTGTTGCACCTTCCTTCATTTGATCAATTTCTGCATCCGTTGGTGGATTCACTTTAAAAATCACATCCGAATGCCACACTTCTGAACTTGAGCCAATTTTTGCGCCGGCGTCGATAAATGCTTGGTCTTCAAAACTTGCTTTGAATCCCGCATCGTGTTCTACGATGACGTCAAAGCCCAGTTTTAAGATCTGCTGAACCGTTTTTGGCGTTGCCGCCACACGATTTTCGCTCTCAAGCAGTTCTCTAGGTACACCAATTAACATAAATGTTTCCCTCTGGTTGATGAAATTTCAGACAAACTCACGCCTGTCCCTGTCTCTTAAATGACAAAAAGTCATGCAACGATAAATGTATCACTTATTGCGATTGTTTGGGGAAATTTTTTAACTGGTTTTACAAGATATTGTGATAGGGATCACAAAAGTGTGGATATGAAAATATCGTATGCAGAATTGCTCACTTAACCCAATGATTATTCCTGAGAAAGCGATGAATTAAAATAACGGAAAAACTGACCGCACTTAGAAAGAAGATAATAAAAAGCCCGATATGATTTATCGGGCTATATGATTAATTTGTTCCACCAACGGTGATTTCATCAATTTTCAAGGCGGGTTGCCCAACACCGACCGGTACACTTTGGCCATCTTTGCCACAAACACCGATACCAAGATCTAAGTCGGTTTCATCCGCGACCATAGAGACTTTTTGCATCACATCAATACCGCTACCAATCAACGTTGCACCTTTAACGGGTTTGGTGATTTTGCCTTTTTCAATAAGATAAGCTTCAGATGTCGAGAACACAAATTTACCTGAGGTGATATCCACTTGCCCACCACCGAAGTGCGGTGCATAAATACCGCGATCCACAGAAGCGATTAAATCATCAAATTTACTTTGACCAGCCAACATATAGGTATTCGTCATTCGCGGCATTGGCAAATGTGCATAAGATTCACGACGACCATTCCCTGTTGGTTTCACGCCCATTAATCGCGCATTGAGTTTATCTTGCATGTAACCTTGCAAAATCCCGTCTTTGATTAAAACGTTACACTGACTTGGTACACCTTCATCATCAATGGTTAAAGAACCTCGGCGATTTTGTAATGTGCCATCATCCACAATTGTACATAATGGCGACGTCACTAACTCACCAATTTTTCCTGTAAATAAAGAGCTTTCTTTGCGGTTGAAATCCCCTTCTAAACCGTGTCCCACTGCTTCATGAAGCAATACGCCAGGCCAGCCAGCCCCTAATACCACAGGCATTAATCCTGCTGGCGCAGCGACCGCATTTAAATTGACAAGGGCTTGACGAACCGCTTCTTTTGCAAAATTAACGGCACGAATATCCCCATTTACCACTTCAAAGAACCAATCTAATCCGAATCGGCCACCTGAACCACAGCTCCCGCGCTCACGTTTACCATCTTCTTCAACAAGAACAGAAATGGATAAACGCACAAGTGGACGAATATCTGCGGCAAGTGTGCCATCTGTTGCGACTACTAACACTTCTTCATAAATCGAACTTAATGCTGCAGAAACATGTGTAACACGAGGATCTTCAGATCGCGCTGTACGATCCACTAAGTGTAATAACTCGATCTTTTTCTCTTTACTTAAACTTTCTAACGGGTTAATCGCCGCATAACGCTGAACCGCATTCACCGCATTAAATGCTTGAGGCGAAATTAAATTGCCTTCTTTAATTTGCGCAATGCCTTTTACAGCTTCAGCACATTGTTGTAATGACGCTAAGTTAATTTGATCGGAATACGCAAAGCCTGTTTTCTCTCCAGAAACAGCGCGTACACCAACACCGCGATCAATATGAAAGCCACCTTCTTTAATAATGCTATCTTCCAATACCCAGCTTTCATCTTGGCTTAATTGAAAATAAAGATCCGCATAATCAATATGACGATGCGACATCACATCGAAAATATTAAGCAACGATTGATGCGATAAATTGCTTGGTGCAAGTAAGGTATCTGAAACCTGTTTTAACATTTGTTCTCCGAAATTTATAAAAATTAATTCTGCCAAATCTCCCCTAGCCCCTCTTTACTAAAGAGGGAAATAGTTTTTTGACTAATCTAAATTATCCAATCCAAATTGGTATAAGGCATTTTTCTTATAACCATAAAGTTCTGCCACAATCGCCGCAGCCTTTTTTAAAGGGAGTTCTTTGGCAATTAAAGTGAGCGCTTTAATTGCTTGTGGTGAAAATTCTTCGCTATCTTCTGATTTGGGTTTGCCTTCCACGATTAACACCATCTCACCTTTCGTGCGATTCGGATCTTCACTTAACCATTGACGAAGATCACTTAATTTATCCCCTGCAATGGTTTCCCACGTTTTCGTAATTTCACGTGCAAGCACAACATAACGCTCACCACCTAATACGTCTTGCATATCGGCAAGGGTATCTAAAATACGGTGGGTTGATTCATAGAAGATTAAAGTGCGGTCTTCTTCTGCGACGTTTTCTAACTTATCTTTACGCGCTTTAGTTTTCGCAGGTAAAAAACCTTCAAAGCAAAAACGGTCAGATGCAATGCCCGATGCACATAATGCAGTAATCGCTGCACAAGCGCCAGGTAACGGCACCACTTTAATGCCAGCTTCACGACATTGACGCACTAAATGAAAACCCGGATCGCTAATTAAGGGTGTCCCTGCATCGGAAATTAATGCGATATTGGTGCCTTGTTTTAACTTTTCTACCAATACGTGGGCTTTTTCTTGTTCATTGTGATCATGCAAGGCGAAAAAAGGCTTTTTGATACCATAATGACTGAGCAATAAACCACTGTGGCGCGTATCTTCCGCAGCAATTAAATCCACTTGTGAAAAGGTCTCTAAAGCACGTTGTGTAATATCTTGTAAATTCCCGATTGGCGTGGCGACAATATATAAAATTCCGGTTAAATCATTCATTTTTGTTTGCTTTTACATTGTGAGATAAGTAAGATCGACCATTATTGATTTATTCATTATGGAGCGAATATGTCTATTCTATTACAAGGCGGTCGTTTTAAAAAACGTTTAATGCCGATTTTATTGTCTGTTGCGTTAGCAGGTTGTTCTAACTTATTTGGTAGCAGCTTTACCCAAACATTACAACGTGATGCCAATGCAAGTTCTGAATTTTATATGAACAAATTAGGACAAGCACAAGATAAAGAAGATCAACAAACTTACAAGCTCTTAGCGGCACGTGTATTAATTACTGAAAATAAAGTGCCACAAGCCGAAGAGTTATTAAATGAATTGGTTGACTTAAACGAAGCGCAACAATTAGACCGTACTTTAGTCGAAGCACGTATCTCTGCAGAGAAAGGCGCTAATGAGATGGCTGAAAGTAAATTACGTGCGCTTGACCTCACGAAATTAAGTCCATCACAAAAATCTCGTTATTACGAAACTTTTGCTAAAACTGCAGAAAATCGTAAAGATGTGATTGAAGCGGTGAAAGCACGCATCAAAATGGATGAAAATTTAACAGACATGCAACGTCGTAAAGATAATGTTGATAAAACTTGGTCGTTACTCCGTTCTGCGAATACCGCTGTCATCAATAATGCCTCTGATGAAGGTAGCGTAGCATTAGGCGGTTGGCTCACCTTGATTAAAGCTTATAACGACAACATCCGTCAGCCGGTACAATTAAGCCAGGCGTTACAAAGTTGGAAATCAGCTTATCCAAACCACGTTGCGGCAACCTTTTTCCCTAAAGAGCTAGAAAGCTTGTTGAATTTCCAACAAACGAATTTAGCTCAAATTGGTTTAGTGTTACCTTTAAGCGGCGATGGCCAAATTTTAGGCTCAACCATTCAATCGGGTTTTAATGAAGCAAAAGGCGATTCAACTATTCCAGTACAAGTATTTGACTCTTCTACGACTCCAATTAACGAGATTATTGCACAAGCAAAAACTTCAGGTATTAAAGCGTTAGTAGGACCATTGCTCAAACAAAACGTGGATGCCATTATTTCAAACCCTGCAGAAGTACAAGGTATGGACGTGTTAGCTTTAAATGCAACACCAAATGCACGAGCGATTAACCAAGTGTGCTATTACGGTTTATCACCAGAAGATGAAGCGGAATCTGCAGCAAACAAAATGTGGAAAGATGGTATTCGTAACCCAATCGTTGCCATGCCGCAAAATGATTTAGGACAACGTGTTGGTAATGCGTTCAACGTACGTTGGCAACGCTTAGCGGGTACAGATGCGAATATTCGCTACTATAACTTACCAGCTGATATTACCTACTTCTTCCAAGGTGCTCCACAAGATACTGCTGGACTTTATGTTGTGTCATCGCCAGATGAATTAGCGGAAATTAAAGGTTACTTAGATACCAGCAATCCGAATGTTCGCATTTATGCAAGTTCTCGTTCAAATGCGGCAAGCAATACTGCGGAATACTATGCAAAAATGAATGGCGTTCAATTTAGTGATATTCCATTCTTTAAAGAAACGGATTCTTCACAATATCAAAAAGTGGCAAGTTCAACTGGTGGCGAATTCCAATTAATGCGTTTATATGCAATGGGTGCCGATGCTTGGTTGCTCATTAACCACTTTAATGAATTACGCCAAGTCCCAGGCTACACACTAAGCGGTTTAACCGGTCAGCTTAGCGCAGGTCCAAACTGTAATGTGGATCGTGATATGACTTGGTACCAAGTACAAGATAGTAACGTGGTGCCGGTTGCAAACTAATCCATGTTTTCATTAAA
>CAKQTN010000049.1:0-8971 GCA_934276625.1 uncultured Haemophilus sp. | reverse complement strand
TTGCAAGATCCTGATAATCCCTCCGATTGTATTCTACGTCGTGTCATTAATGCAGATGGGCGTTCTAAAGCCTTTATCAATAGCACGCCCGTATCGGCCTCCCAATTAAAAGAAATAGGACAATATCTTATTCATATTAATGGGCAGCACGCTTCGCAGTTATTATTGAAAAATGATTATCAGCTTCAGTTGGTGGATACATTTGCGCATCACAATGATTTACTCACACAAATGCGAGAAGATTATCGAGCATGGAAAAATCTTCAAACGCAAGTTAAAAATTTCCAACAGAAAGTTGCTGAAAATGAAGCGAAGAAACAACTTTTACAATATCAGGTAGAGGAATTGGATGAGTTTGCGCTTCGTCCAAATGAATATTTAGAATTAGAAGAGGATCAACGTCGTCTATCAAATAGCGAACAGCTGACACAGTTATCACAATCAGCCTTACAGCTACTCAGTGAAAATGAGACCGTGAGTATCGATTCTATGCTTTATCGTGCGACACAGTATATTGATGAATTAAGTGAGTTAGATCCTCGATATGTTTCCGTTCAAACAATGTTGAATGATGCACTGATTCAAGTGCAAGAGGCGACAAGTGAAGTCCAACACCTTGCATCTCATATTGAGCAAGATCCGATGTTATTACAAGAGATTGAGCAGCGTTTAGGTCAAGCTTTACAACTCGCTCGCAAGCACAATGTAAAACCTGAAGCGTTAGTGGAGTGGCACCAAAAATTAAAAGCAGAATTGACCGCACTTTTAGATTTTTCAGAAAGTGAAGAACGTCTGATCCTAGAAGAAAAAGCCGCCTTTGAGAAAATGCAACATACAGCTAAACAATTACATGAAAGTCGTAGCCAAGCTGCAGAGAAATTAGCACAACAGGTTACACATTCTATCAAAGGCCTTGCAATGGAGAATGCCGAGTTTTTCATTGAAGTGAATTCGGATTTAGCTAAAGTAGCGGCAAATGGGGCAGATAATATCGTCTTTACTTTACGCAGTAATCTAGGACAACAAGCGCAACCACTAGCAAAAGTGGCATCAGGTGGTGAATTGTCTCGTATTTCATTAGCGATTCAAGTATTAACATCAGATCAATCAGCGATTCCAACGTTAATCTTTGATGAGGTTGATGTTGGGATTAGTGGGAAAACCGCGAGCGTAGTGGGTAAATTATTGCGCCAATTAGGTGATAAATGCCAAGTGCTTTGTGTGACTCATTTACCACAAGTAGCATGTCACGGACATCATCAATTTAATGTTGAGAAATTTACCGTTGATGATAAAACAGAAACTAAAATGACCGCACTTTCTCAAGAAGAGCGCGTTCCTGCTCTTGCAAGATTGCTCGGTGGCAGTGAAATTACGGATCTTGCCTTGGCGAATGCACGAGAGATGTTGGATTTAGTCAAGTAGGTGAATGACATCTTGCTGTTTAGAGCATAAATGATCTGAATTTCATCAGAAAGCTCATCTTCTTATTACATTTCAAAAAATACTTGATAGAAGTGCTTGCTTATTAGTCAAAAAAGCGTATTATAGACGTCTATACGTCAATACATCCAAAAGAAAAGAAGAGAACTTATGTCTAGTTATTTATTTACTTCTGAATCAGTTTCAGAAGGACATCCAGATAAAATTGCCGATCAAATTTCTGATGCGGTACTTGATGAAATTTTAAAACAAGATCCTAAAGCTCGTGTGGCTTGCGAAACCTATGTCAAAACAGGGATGGCGTTAGTGGGTGGTGAAATTACTACATCAGCATGGGTTGATATTGAAAACCTTACTCGCCAAGTGATTTGTGATATTGGTTATAAACACTCTGAAATGGGGTTTGATGGCAATTCTTGTGCTGTATTAAATGCGATTGGCAAACAGTCATCGGATATTAATCAAGGTGTAGATCGTGAGAATCCATTAGATCAAGGTGCGGGTGACCAAGGGATCATGTTTGGTTATGCGACAAATGAAACGGAAGTCTTGATGCCTGCGGCGATTACTTATGCGCATCGTTTAATGGAAAAACAAGCTGAAGTGCGTAAAAGTGGCAAATTAGCATGGTTACGCCCTGATGCGAAAAGCCAAGTGACCTTAAAATACGAAGATAACAAAATCGTGGGTGTAGATGCAGTCGTCCTTTCTACACAACATAGTGAAGAAGTGTCACAAAAAGAAATTTATGAAGGCGTGATGGAAGAAATCATCAAGCCAATTTTGCCAAGTGAATGGTTATCTCAACAAACAAAATATTTCATCAACCCAACTGGTCGTTTTGTGATTGGTGGCCCAATGGGAGACTGTGGCTTAACAGGTCGTAAAATCATTGTCGATACATACGGTGGCGCAGCTCGTCATGGTGGTGGTGCATTTTCTGGTAAAGATCCATCAAAAGTAGACCGTTCAGCCGCTTATGCAGCACGTTATGTGGCTAAAAATATCGTTGCAGCAGGTCTTGCCGATCGTTGTGAAATTCAACTTTCTTATGCAATTGGTGTGGCAGAGCCAACCTCTATCATGGTGGAAACCTTTGGTACAGGAAAAGTATCAAACGAAGTATTAGTTAAGTTAGTACGTGAATTCTTTGATTTACGTCCTTATGGTTTAATTAAAATGTTAAATTTAATTCAACCAATCTATCGCCAAACTGCTGCGTATGGACACTTTGGTCGTGAACAGTTCCCATGGGAAAAAGTGGATCGCGCTGAAGAGTTACGTGCAGCAGCAGGTCTAAAATAAGTAAATTACATGTATATGATAAAAACCGCTAATTTAGCGGTTTTTGTTTACTTAGTATGATGATGTCATCTCAAACTCAGTTTCGGCATTTAAAAATGCAGGTGCAACGCAAGCTTGCAGAAACATTACAACTGGCTGAACGTCACTTTCAACAGAAATTTCCTATTCCGACAATCAGTTATGACTTGCGAGGTGTAAAGGCTGGCGTTGCATACTTGCAGAAAAATGAGATTAAATTTAACCGCACTTTGCTACTCGAGAACTCAGATGAATTTATTCATCAGGTTGTTCCCCATGAATTAGCCCATCTTATAGTGTATCAAGTATTTGGTCGAGTGAAACCGCATGGACAGGAATGGCAAGCGGTGATGACGCAGTTATTTAATCTTCCAGCTGATACTTGTCATCAATTTGATGTAGAGAATGTGCAAGGCAAAATGTTTGCTTATCAATGCGAATGTCAGACCCATTATTTAACGATTCGTCGGCATAATCGCATTCAACGAGATAAAATTGCCTATTTATGTCGAAAATGTCAGGGAAAATTGGTTTTTCATAGTGAAAATTCATAAGCAGTGTGGTATATTTCTAGTGTTTTCAATCAAATAACAGGGGTTATCCAATGAAAAAATCATTATTAGCTATCGTTGTCGGTGCATTAGCGGTTGCTTCAACTGCAAATGCCGGTTTATATGCAGAAGGTGATCTTGGTCTTTCAAGAACTAAATTAACCAATGGTGGTTCAAGCAAAACTAAAATTGAGCCACGTGTTGCAGTAGGTTACAAATTAGGTAATGTACGTGTAGCAGGTGATTATACACATCACGGTAACTTCCAAGGCACTAAAGTTCAAGGTTTAGGTGCGACAGTATTCTATGACTTCGATACCAACTCTCAAATTGAACCTTATGTTGGTGCTCGTCTTGCGGCAAACCGTTTCAAATTTGAAGAACGTGCGGATCAACGTTATAAAAGCTCTTCTGAAACCAAAGTGGGTTATGGTGTAGTTGCGGGTGCTAAATATAAATTAGCAGACAAAGTGTATGCAAACGGTGGTTTAGAATATAACCGTTTAGGTAGCTTTGACGATACTAAAGTGAATAACTATGGCGCTAAAGTGGGCGTAGGTTACGAATTCTAATTTCCCTTTTGAAAAGTGCGGTTGATTTTCACCGCACTTTTTCTTTTGGATGTATAAGTTTGTATAGGTTAATCTATTTGTGATTAATTCATGTAGCAGTTAAAATCCTCGTTCTAAATGAAATCGAGGATTTTTTATTTCTAGAGGTGAGAATATGATTATCGTTTATGGTATTAAAAACTGCGATACAGTAAAAAAAGCATTGAAGTGGCTAACTGAACATAATATTGAACATAAATTGCATGATTACCGTGTAGATGGATTAGATACTCAATTCTTACAACAAGCAGAAGCACAATTTGGTTGGGAAAATTTAGTCAATAAGCGTAGTACAACGTGGCGTAATCTTGATGAAAATGTGAAAAATACACTCTCGAAATCTACCGCACTTTCCGTATTAGCTGAAAATCCAACGTTAATCAAACGCCCGATTATTTTGCAAGATGATAAGGCATTGATTGGCTTCAACGAAAAAGAATATATTGCAGCATTTGCTTAAAAGAGTAGTATTTCTTAGGAGTTTTTATGAAAGAAAAAGTGATTTTTTTGGCACAAGACCTCATCCGTCGCCCCTCTATTAGCCCAAATGATGAGGGCTGTCAGCAATTAATTGCGGAACGTTTGGAAAAACTCGGCTTTGAAATTGAATGGATGCCTTTCAACGACACGTTAAATTTATGGGCAAAGCATGGTGTTGGTGAGCCGGTCATCGCCTTTGCAGGGCATACCGATGTGGTACCGACCGGAGATGAAACGCAATGGACTTATCCGCCGTTTTCTGCCGAAATTGTGGATGATATGCTTTATGGTCGTGGTGCGGCAGATATGAAAGGCTCATTGGCCGCAATGATTGTGGCGGCGGAAGAATATGTGAAAGCCAATCCAAATCATAATGGAACGATTGCTTTGTTGATTACTTCTGACGAAGAGGCAGCCGCGAAAGATGGCACGGTACGTGTTGTCGAAACGTTAATGGCGCGCGGTGAGAAAATTACCTATTGCATGGTGGGGGAGCCGTCTAGCTCGAAAACATTAGGCGATGTAGTTAAAAATGGTCGTCGGGGTTCGATTACAGGTAATCTCTACATCCAAGGTATTCAAGGTCATGTGGCTTATCCTCATTTAGCGGAAAATCCAATTCATAAAGCCGCACCTTTCTTGAAGGAATTAACTACGTATCAATGGGATAGTGGTAACGAATTTTTCCCGCCAACCAGTTTACAAATTGCAAATATTCATGCGGGTACAGGGAGTAATAATGTCATTCCTGGTGAGCTTTATGTGCAATTCAATTTACGTTATTGTACGGAAGTTACAGATGAAAGCATTAAGCAGAAAGTGGCAGAAATGCTCGAAAAATATGGTTTAAAATACCGTATTGATTGGAATTTATCGGGTAAACCATTTTTAACGAAACCGGGCAAATTATTAGATGCGTTAACGATGGCTATTGAGCAAACAACCGGTATTACACCACAAGCAGAAACTGGCGGTGGTACCTCTGACGGACGTTTTATTGCATTAATGGGCGCTGAAGTTGTGGAATTTGGGCCGCTTAATGCAACGATTCATAAAGTGAATGAATGTGTAAACGTTGATGATCTTGCCAAGTGCGGTCAGATTTATCATCAAATGTTAGTGAATTTATTGGATAAGTAAGATGAAATTAACGCCAGAAATGTTAACCGGCAAATCTCGTGAACATTTGATCAATTTGCCTACACCTCATTCTCCAAATCATTTTTTGCAAGCTGAGGCAATGAAAGCGTTTCAAGGATTGCAACAAAGTGCGGTCAAAAATGGCTTTAATTTGCAACCCGCGAGTAGCTTTCGTGATTTTGAACGTCAACAACTCATTTGGAACGGTAAATTTAACGGTGAACGCAAGGTTCATGATGATGCGGGAAATCCATTAGATTTATCGTCGTTAGATGATTGGCAAAAAGCACAAGCCATTTTACGTTGGTCAGCGCTTCCAGGGGGAAGTCGTCATCATTGGGGAACTGAAATCGATATTTTTGATCCTGATCTTTTGCCTCAAGGTCAATCTTTACAACTTGAACCTTGGGAATATGAAAAGGGTGGTTATTTCTTTGAATTGAGTGAATTCCTCACTGAAAATCTACCGCACTTTGATTTTGTTTTGCCATTTATAAGTCAGCCAGAAGGTAAAAAAATCGGCCGAGAGCCTTGGCATATTAGCTATTTACCGTTGGCAGAGCAGGCATCACGATTATTTACGCCAGATGTGCTATTGCAGGTTTGGAAGCATGAGATAGTGGCTGGAAAAGAAACGTTAATTGCACATTTACCAGAGATTTTTGAGCAATATGTGGTTTAACAAAAAACGCAGCGAGTCGCTGAGTTTTTTTATGGTTTGATTAATTCTTTTTATTCTTTTCCAAGGATTTATGTTGAATTTTCACATTCTTGCCTTTGGCTTGGAAATATTCACCAATTTGTTGAGCGATATAAACAGAACGATGTTTACCACCTGTACAACCAATGGCAATGGTTAAATAGCTTCGATTATTTTGCTCTAACATCGGTAACCACGTTTCAATGTAATTACGCGTTTGGTAGATAAAATTATTCACTTCATCATGCGCAAGTAAAAATTGTGCAACAGGTTCATCGAGCCCTGTCATTGGACGAAGTTCAGGATTCCAGTGTGGGTTAGGCAGAAAACGCACATCGAAGACATAATCGGCATCAAGCGGAATACCATATTTAAAGCCAAACGACTCAACCACGATCTTAAGTTCTTTATCTGTATTACCGCGTAAAACTTCTCCTAAACGTTCAGATAACGCATGAGTGGAAAGTGGCGCAGTATCAATAATAAAATTAGCATGTTGAATTAAAGGCTCAAGCTGCTGATACTCTAAATCAATCGCTGACTCAAGTGGGAGATCTTGCGCTGAAAGGGGATGAAGACGGCGTGAATCGCTGTAACGGCGAATAAGTGTGCTGCGATCGCTGTCCAAAAAGATGATTTTGACGGAATAAGTAGCTTGGATATCCGTCAAAATTTTGTCTAAATCAGCACTTGAAGGGGGAAGATTTCGAATATCGAGACTGATCGCAACAGCCGTTTGAGTGTTGGCAAGAATCTGCGCGAGTTGAGGAAGTAAATTGAGAGGAAGGTTATCCACGCAATAATAGCCCATATCTTCCAAGGCCCTTAATGCGACAGATTTTCCCGCCCCGGAGCGACCGCTGATAATAATAATTTCCATCTGCGAGATTCCTTATGGTTAGTAGGTTAGGTTATACCTCTTGAGGTGCAATATTATCTAAATTTGTGTCGTCTTCAGATTCCTCTGAATGATCGGCACATTCAAAAATTTGCCAAATTTCATCCGCACTTTGTGCTGAACGAAGTTGTTTAATTAAGTTTTTATCAGTTAATTTTTCATTGATTTCTGCCAGAACAGGAATATATTCTTGGCAGTGATTTTCGGGTACGAGCACAGCAAAAACGATATCCACCGGTTTATTATCGGCGGCATCATATTCGACAGGCGTTTCTAATTGCATAAATACCGTCAGGATCTTATCTGACACAGTAGCAGGTAACTTAGCTTTAGGCATGGCGACACCATTGCCTAATCCTGAATTACCTAATTTTTCTCGTTCAAATAAACATTCAAAACAAGCTTGTTCACCATTTTCAGAGTGAAGTTTTTCCACAACGAAAGTGGCAATAGATTCAAATAATCGTTTCTTGCTAGAAAAAGCAACCCCCTGACGAATATCATCAGGGGCGAGCAGAGTCGTAAATTTCATAGGTTATAGTTTAAATTGTTCGCCTAAATAGACACGTTTAACGTGCTCATCATTCATGACTTCTTCCGGTGTGCCGGTCGCGATAATTTTCCCTTCACCAACAATATAAGCGCGTTCACAGACATCAAGGGTTTCGCGTACGTTATGGTCGGTAATTAACACGCCTAAGCCACGATTACGGAGATCCGTGATGATTTTCTTAATATCCGTCACCGAAATAGGGTCAACACCGGCAAACGGTTCATCTAGTAAAATGAATTTGGGATTTGCCGCTAAGGCGCGTGCAATTTCTACACGACGACGTTCACCACCAGAAAGCGATTGTCCAAGGCTATCACGAATATGGCTAATATTGAACTCATCAATTAACTCATCCGCTCTCTCTCTGCGTTGTTCTGCAGTGAGATCTTTACGAATTTCTAATACCGCCATAAGATTTTCATAGACCGTTAAACGGCGGAAAATAGAGGCTTCTTGTGGTAAATAGCCAATTCCTCGACGTGCACGTTCATGCATAGGCAACACGCTAATATCATCGCCATCAATGGTTATTTTTCCCTGATCGTGACGCACTAAACCGACGACCATGTAGAAAGTAGTGGTTTTACCCGCACCATTTGGACCAAGTAAGCCAACAATTTCATTGGAATTTACGGTTAAACTCACATCAGAAACCACTTTTCGGCTTTTATAGCTTTTTGCGAGGAATTCAGCTTGTAATACAGACATCGGTTATTTTTTACCTTTTTGTTGTAATTGAGTTGGGATTAAGACAGTTTGCACGCGTGATTTCCCATTACCATTGGCTTTTAACTGTTGTTTTTTCACATCATAAGTGATGCGTTCACCGTTAATTTTGCTATCTAATTGTTTTAATTCGGCATTACCAGTTAATGTTAAGAATTCAGTGCCTAAATCGTAGTGAACTTTATTGGCTTTACCATCAACAGGCTTACCATCATCAAGTTGTTGGTGGAAAGTAACAGGGCTACCAAATGCTTCAACAGTTTCTTTTTTACCTGAATTTTCTGGTGGACGAGTAATAACCATTTTATTGGCTTTAATCAAAATAGAACCTTGTGTAATCACAACGTTATCCGTAAAGGTCACCACGCTGTTTTCCATATCTAAAGATTGATTATCTGAGACGATATTGATCGGTTTATTAGTATCATCTTTTAACGCAAAAGCAGATAAAGAAGTCACCATTAACGCAGTTAAAAGCAGAATTTTATTGTTTGTTGATTTCATAATATGTTTTTACCTGTTCCTTTAGAGTTGCAACTTGCTGAC
>CAKQTN010000048.1:0-9276 GCA_934276625.1 uncultured Haemophilus sp. | reverse complement strand
CTTGAAACAGAAGAAACCACACCTGAAACGCTAGACGCTTTTTGTAGTCATCTCTATTACCAAGCGGTAAACACATCTGATGCGGCCGATTACGGAAAATTAGTCCCACGTTTAAAAGAATTACATACTAAATATCAAACGAATGGCAACACCCTTTACTATATGTCTACGCCACCAAGCTTATATGGTGTGATTCCAGAATGCCTTGCAGCTCATGGTTTAAACACAGAAGAAGACGGTTGGAAACGGATTATTGTCGAAAAACCTTTTGGTTATGATGAAAAAACCGCACAAGAACTCGACGTCAAAATTCATCGTTTCTTTGAAGAACATCAAATCTATCGTATCGACCATTATCTTGGTAAAGAAACCGTACAAAACTTACTTGTTTTACGCTTCTCAAATGGTTTATTCGAACCGCTTTGGAACCGTAATTACATTGATTATGTCGAAATTACGGGAGCCGAAGCCATTGGTGTAGAAGAACGTGGTGGCTATTATGATGGTTCCGGTGCAATGCGTGACATGTTCCAAAACCACTTATTACAAGTTTTAGCCATGGTTGCCATGGAACCACCTGCTATCATTAATGCGAACTCAATGCGTGATGAAGTGGCCAAAGTCATGCACTCTTTACGTCCATTAACGCAAGATGACGTTGAGCATAATTTAGTGCTAGGTCAATACATCGCAGCAGAAATTGATGGCAAAGAAGTCAAAGGTTATTTACAAGAAAAAGGCGTGCCGTCTAACTCTCGCACTGAAACCTTTATGGCTTTACGTTGCGAAATCGAAAACTGGCGTTGGGCGGGCGTACCTTTCTATGTGCGTACAGGTAAACGCTTACCGGCACGTGTGACAGAAATTGTGATTCATTTCAAAACTACGCCACATCCGGTATTCAGTCAAAATGCGCCTGAGAATAAATTGATCATCCGTATTCAACCTGATGAAGCCATTTCAATGCGCTTCGGTTTGAAAAAACCAGGGGCAGGCTTTGAAGCCAAAGAAGTCTCAATGGATTTCCGTTATGCTGATTTAGCCGATGACCAAGTCCTGACGGCTTATGAGCGCTTATTGCTCGATGCGATGAAAGGTGATGCAACACTCTTCGCTCGTACTGATGCCGTTCATGCTGCATGGAAATTCGTTCAACCAATTTTAGACTACAAAGAAGCGGGCGGCCGAGTTCATGAATATGAAGCGGGAACTTGGGGACCTGTTGCGGCGGAAAAACTTATCGCAAAAAGTGGTCGTGTATGGCGTAAACCAAGCGGCAAAATGAAGAAAAAGGTTTAATTATTAATATCTCGCCTTCTTCAATAGGAGAAGGCTTATCACCGAATAGAGAGAAGCGAACATGAACACCATTACTTTCCCAACAGCTCAGCATGCTGTTGAAAAGATTGCCGAAGAATTTGTGATTTATAGCCAATTAAATCACCCTGTGCATATTTCTCTTTCTGGCGGTTCAACGCCTAAGCTGTTATTCAAAACCTTAGCCCAAACGCCTTATGCGGAACAAATTAACTGGAAAAATCTGCATTTTTGGTGGGGTGATGATCGCATGGTTCCACCAACCGATTCAGAAAGCAACTATGGTGAAGTGCAAAAACTCTTATTCGATCATATTCAAATTCCAACGGAAAACATCCACAGAATTCGTGGAGAAAATGAACCGCACTTTGAACTAAAACGCTTCGAAGAAGAATTAAGTGCGGTCATTCCAAACGGTATTTTTGATTGGATCATTTTAGGTATGGGAACTGATGGTCATACCGCTTCTCTTTTCCCACATCAAACCAATTTTGATGATGAAAACCTTGCTGTTATTGCAAAACACCCTGAAAGCGGTCAAATCCGCATTTCTAAAACAGCCAAACTGATTGAACAAGCCAAACGCATTACCTATTTGGTCACTGGCGAAAGCAAAGCGGATATTTTAAAAGAAATCCAAACGACTCCTGCAGAAAATCTGCCTTACCCTGCTGCCAAAATTCAGGCGAAAAACGGCGTGACGGAATGGTATTTGGATAAAGCGGCGGCTAAATTGCTATAACAAGTTGAGTATCAAATATCATAGGTTTGCAAAATGATAGACTACAAAGTGAATGAACCAATTTCAGTTAAACAATTTATTGAATTGCTAAATAAGACAACGCTTGGGGCGCGCCGTCCATTAGAGGATGAAAAGCGTGTCGCGGCAATGTTACACCATGCAGATTTATTAGTGACCGCTTGGGATGGTGAACGATTAGTGGGTGTGGCACGTTCCGTGACAGATTTTGCCTACTGCTGTTATTTATCTGATTTAGCGGTTGATGAACAATATCAAAAACAAGGTATCGGCTTGCAGTTAATTGAACACACTAAACAAGCCTTACATCCACAAGCCAAAATTGTGCTTTTATCCGCTCCACAAGCAGTGGATTATTATCCGCATATTGGATTTACTCAACATATGAGTGCATGGACGAAGAGTTAATTTATTAGAATGATATGGTGACAAAAATGAAAAAACTGTTTGTACTACTTACTTCAACTTTGTTATTTGCTTGTTCATCTGGTCCATCTTTAGATCAGTTAGCGGCACAAATGCCAAAAGATAATCGCTCAGTAATGCTTCAAGTTCCGGAAGCAGGAAACCCAGTTTCAAATGGAATGCTAGTAGCAACGATTAGAACCGCAGGTGGTACTTCAGGAAAACGACTCGTATCTCTTTTAGCTACAGATAATTTACACATTGGAATTGCAGGAAACAGTCAATCTGTGAATAAAGCAGTTGCTATGTATGGACTAAATAATGCAGAAAAGGTCGGCAAGGATGTATCTTTATACCTTGTTGGAGATAGTCAAAGTGATAAAACAGATCTAGAAAAAGCCGCAAAAGCGAAAAATGTAGAAATGCATTACATTATGCAAAAATAAGATATAGATACATCAGATGCAGAGTGACTTTAATGTTGAATTTAGATAATAAAAAATTTATTGCTGTTGAAAACACCGAAAATGGTGAGGTGAGTAGCCAAACAGAATTTCATTACCATCAACAAGGTAAAATGATTTGGGCCGAATATTGTGGTGGTGAAATTTTAAAAGGCTTTTTAATTGGGAAGTGGATTAACGATACTCAAATTGAATTTACGTATCAACATTTAAATCAATCTCTAGAAAATCGTTTGGGGCGTTGCTGTACAACATTTTCTTTAGAAGAAAGCAAACTCATCGGTCATGAAAAATGGCAGTGGCTAGACACGTTAGAGCAAGGCAGCTCTTTAATTAAAGAAATTTAAAAGAAGTTTTTCTATAGAATATCTGAAACAAGGTATCATCTTGCAATTGATTGAACACACTAAACAAGTCTTACATCCACAAGCTAAAATTGTGCTTTTATCTGCTACGTAAGCTGTAGATTATTATCCGCATTAGATTTATGCAACATATGAGTGCGTGGGCAAAGAGTTAATTTAATTGTATAAGGGAAACCTTGATGTCTACAACACAGATTGAAAATGCGAAAAAAATTATTGATGATAATTATGAAGAAAATCCTAATAGTTTTTTACACGACTTTTGTCACAATTCTTTTTTTAGCAGAGAAAAATTCGAAGAATATTTAGATGCTATCGGCTATCTGATTGCTGTTGATTATCAAAGATATAAATTTGATAGAGTAAAGTTAGTTCAGATAAATGATATACAAGCTCAAATTCTAATTTATCTTGGATATCATAAAGATCCTTCAGATGTTATTTTTATTGAAAACTTACCTGAATATATAAATGAAGGAATTATTACTCCTTTACGGGAAAGAACAAATAGCTATAACTCAGGATTTTTTAATAGAGATGTTTTTGATTATATTATAAAAAATAAATAATTTATATTTTAGAGTGGGATTTGTCCCACTATTAACCATTTCCAAAATCACGGTGGGCATCCCCACACTACAACAGGAGAAAACAATGTCAGTAAAAGGCGACATCGGTGTTATCGGCTTAGCCGTAATGGGGCAAAACCTCATTTTAAATATGAACGATCATGGCTTTAAAGTCGTAGCATATAACCGCACCACTTCAAAAGTGGATGAATTTCTACAAGGTGCAGCAAAAGGCACGAATATTATCGGCGCATACTCTTTAGAAGATTTAGCTTCTAAATTAGAAAAACCACGTAAAGTGATGTTAATGGTGCGTGCGGGTGATGTAGTGGACCAATTCATTGAGGCATTACTGCCACATTTAGAAGAAGGTGACATCATTATTGATGGTGGTAACTCAAACTATCCTGATACTAACCGTCGTGTAAAAGCATTGGCTGAAAAAGGCATTCGCTTTATCGGCTCGGGTGTTTCTGGTGGTGAAGAAGGCGCTCGTCATGGGCCATCTATTATGCCTGGTGGTAACCACGAAGCATGGCCATATGTTAAGCCAATCTTCCAAGCAATCTCTGCTAAAACAGAACAAGGTGAACCTTGCTGTGACTGGGTTGGTGGAGAAGGTGCTGGCCACTTTGTAAAAATGGTTCACAATGGTATCGAATATGGCGATATGCAATTAATCTGTGAAGCTTACCAATTCTTAAAAGAAGGTTTAGGCTTAAGCTATGAAGAAATGCAAGCTATCTTCGCAGAATGGAAAAAAACTGAACTTGATAGCTATTTAATTGATATCACTACCGATATTCTTGGTTATAAAGATGCTGATGGTGAACCATTAGTTGAAAAAATCTTAGATACAGCTGGCCAAAAAGGGACTGGTAAATGGACAGGTATCAATGCATTAGATTTTGGTATTCCATTAACCTTAATCACTGAATCTGTCTTTGCTCGTTGCGTATCTTCATTTAAAGATCAACGTGTTGCCGCTAATCAATTATTCGGCAAAACAATTCAACCTGTTGAAGGCGATAAAAAAGTTTGGATTGAGGCGGTGCGTAAAGCCTTATTGGCGTCTAAAATTATTTCTTATGCACAAGGCTTTATGCTGATTCGTGAAGCCTCTGAACAATTTGACTGGAACATCAACTACGGCGCAACGGCATTATTATGGCGTGAAGGTTGTATTATCCGTAGCCGTTTCTTAGGCAACATTCGGGATGCATATGAAGCAAATCCAGATTTAATCTTCTTGGGTTCAGATAGCTACTTCAAAGGCATTTTAGAAAACGCATTAAGCGACTGGCGTAAAGTGGTGGCAAAATCTATCGAAGTGGGCATTCCAATGCCATGTATGGCATCTGCGATTACGTTCTTAGATGGCTACACATCAGCACGCTTACCAGCAAACTTATTGCAAGCACAACGTGACTACTTCGGTGCTCACACTTATGAACGTACTGATAAACCACGTGGTGAATTCTTCCACACCAACTGGACAGGTCGCGGTGGCAACACAGCATCTACCACTTATGATGTGTAAGTCTAAAAACTCATGATAAACTCACCGCACTTTGTTCGAATAAAGTGCGGTTTATTTTTACCTTATTTTGGAGAAACCTATGTTACCTCAATCACGCTTAGATAAAATTTCAGAAATGGAAAACCTTCTCAATGAAGCGGAGAGTTTCTTAGCTGACGCGGAACAATTTCTTGAAAAATGGCAAGCTTTCTTACCAAAAATGAAAACCTTAGAACACTATTATTTTGATGGTGACTGGCGAGACGATTATCAAGCTTATGAGGACGGTAAAATCCCAGAGGATATGCCTTGTGGTGTATTAAGTGAAGATTTAGTATTTAATGCGAGTACAGGACACCATGGATTGGCGATTGAATATTTGAAAGTGGTTGCGAAAGTATTAGATCAAGCTAAAGATTAACATTCAATATATTCAATTGTTCAAAAAAACATCGAAAAACGCATATTTTTGAACTTTCATTCATCTCCGTTTGTCTTATGGAGTACTATCAATATGGATAGTTTTATATGTTAAACACGGAGAGATCCTATGAAATTAATTGGAAAATCACTTGTTATCGCGATGACTATTATTTCCCTTGCTGCATGTGGAAATATGAACCGTACACAAAAAAATACAACAGCTGGCGCAGCTATTGGTGGTGCAGCAGGCTATATGCTTGGTGGTAATACCGCGACCACATTAGGTGGTGCCGCATTAGGTGGTGTAATCGGTAGCCAAGTCAATAAATAGTCAAAAAAATAACCGCACTTAATAAGTGGCGGTTATTTTTTTATTATTTCTCATCTGTTTTTTCTGTGCTTGGTTTACGGCGTTTACCAATATTTTTCGTATCTTTATGACGTAATTTGGCTTTCCTCTTCACCTCTGATTTTTTCTTTTCTTCACGTTTTTCTTTAATACGCGCTTTTTGCTTTTTAGACATAGATTTTACTTCACCATCTTTTGGTGGTTTAGTACGAGGTTCTAATCCTTCTAAAATACGCGCTTTCAAAAGCTCTTCCGTATAGCGTTTAATTTTACCGAGCAATTTGTAATCATGGGCTTCAACAAAGGAAACAGCAGTGCCCTTTTTCCCTGCGCGAGCCGTACGACCAATACGATGTAAATAGGTATCTGCGCTGTAAGGCAAATCGAAGTTCATGACATGTGTCACATCATCGATATCAATGCCTCGAGCAGCCACATCAGTAGCCACTAACACAGTAACAACACCTGATTTTAATTTATCAATGGCATTATTACGTTGAGTTTGTGCCATATCGCCTTCTAGATAAGTAGAGCGAATACCACGTTTACGCAAGGTTTCAGACAGCTCACGTACATCTTCGCGACGACGGACAAACACAATACCACGACTCACGTTCTCGGTTTCGATAAAACGTGCAAGCAACTTAATTTTATGTTCATTGCTATCGGCGTGATAATACCACTGATTGATTTTCTTGCGCTCACGACGACTTGGCTCTGCATCGATTTTTACTGGGTCATTCAATAAACGTTCTGCAAAATCAACTAATAAGTCCCCTTCTAATGTGGCAGAGAAAAGGAGGGTTTGTTTACGCCAACGCGTTTCAGCGGCAATTTTCTCCGCATCTTGCCCAAAGCCCATTTGCAACATGCGATCTGCTTCATCAAAAATCAGCATTTCTACCGCACGACAATCAAAGTTTTCTTCTTTGATGTATTGCAATAAACGTCCCGGCGTTGCCACCACGATATCCTGATTTGAATTAAACACTTCCCCATGATTTTGATACGCCACTCCGCCAGTAATCGTAGCAATCTTCAAATGCGTGAATTGCGCCAACTCTTCCGCTTGTTCTGCAACCTGCATCGCTAACTCACGAGTTGGCGTTAAAATTAAAATACGAGGTGCCCCTGGTTTACGACGCGGATAATCCAATAAATGCTGAATTGCTGGCAATAAAAATGCAGCCGTTTTACCCGTGCCTGTTGGTGCAGAACCGAGCACATCACGCTCTTCCATGGCTGCCGGAATCGCTTCTAATTGAATGGCAGTTGGGCGGGTATAGCCTTTCTTTTCTAAGGCTTTTAATAATTCGGGGGAAAGATCGAATTCTTCAAATGGGGATAAATTCATTATTTTGCGTTAATTTGTTAAAATTGGAGCTGATTATACCTGAAAGTGCGGTCATTTTCCGCAAGATTTTATGAGCAACTTTACCTTCAAACAATTCCATATTAATCAACAATATTGTGCAATGAAAGTCGGCACAGATGGCATTTTACTGGGTGCTTGGGCGGATGTGTCTGATTGTCAGCGAATTCTTGATATGGGAACTGGCACAGGCTTGATTGCACTAATGCTTGCCCAACGAAGTCATGAGCATTGCCAAATTGAAGCCGTTGAACTTGATCCCCTTGCAGCACAACAAGCACAAGAAAACTTCCAGGCTTCGCCATGGCACAATCGCCTTCATTTAACACGCCAAGACGTACAAACTTATTGCCAACAAACAGCGCATCAATTTGATTTAATTGTGGCTAATCCTCCCTATTTTGCACAAGGTGTGGAATGTAAAAATGACGAACGAGCGCTTGCCCGTTATGTTCAACAAAGCCATTTAGATTGGTTAAATTGGGCGGCGAGTTGTTTATCCGAAAAAGGAAAGATCAGTTTTGTCTTGCCTTATGAGGCGGGGAAAACATTGATAAATTCAACCGCACTTTATTGCATTAAGCAGACTGATGTCATTACAAAAATAGGGAAAGTACCACAACGGATGTTACTCACGTTTAGCCGAGAGCATTTACTACAGGTAAAAGACCGTTTAGTTATCTATGATGATAATAATCGATATACAGCTGCATTTATTACTTTAACCCAAAATTTTTACCTACATTTTTAATATAAATAAACACACCTTAGGTGTTAAAACGTTATAAACCCTAATATAAAGCCGAATAAGTTGTTAGTAGCACTTTAAAGAGCATTTTGCAAATGTTACAATCGATAAGCATATTTAGTTAATAAATGGCATTATTAGCTAAATATAAGTTGGTTGGGCAATATCATTTTCAACTGAGCATGTGTAAAAAAATCATTAGGAGGGATCCAAAAATGAGTAATAAAACATCAACAATTGGTATTTTGGGTATTTTATGGACAATCGCACCACTCTATGCGGCATATCATGATTTTCAAAATGGGAATATTCTTCTAGCAATAGCTGATTATATATTTTTTCCATTAGGTCTTATTAGAAGTATCATGTTCGTACTTGGTTAATATGAAGAATTTTTTATTTTATTCAATAAACTCAAAAGGCAAGCTATTAGCTTGCCTTCTCTATTATTAATAATTTTGTCCTAACTCACCCTAATTTTGATAGTTTCGTCCAGTTGTAATAACCATATAATGAGTTAAGTAAGTAAGCACTATACATTAAATACATCGCTGGCTGCCCTTGCCAAAGCAAAATGGAAAGCACATTTAAGACAATCCATAATAACCATTGCTCACGATAACGCAAAATCATCAATAATTGCGCCGCTACAGTGATAATTGTGGTTAAACCATCTAGCGTTGTAGAACTCCCACCCGCTGCTTTTAGAGCCTGTACAAAACAAAGAGTACCAATCGCAACACTCACAAGCAAAATTGCCCAACCTTTTGGCGTCAAGGCTTTGGCAATCACACTTTCACCACCATCATCGTTTTGCATGTTTTGTTTCCACATGAAATACCCGATAAATTGTGATGGGATATATACATAGAGCGCAGTATTCATTTCACCAAGAAAATTGCTTCCCAAGGAGACATAAAAATACGTGTAAGCAAAAATAAGCCCAAAGAAATAGTTACTAATTTTTCCTTTACTCACAAATACT
>CAKQTN010000047.1:0-9651 GCA_934276625.1 uncultured Haemophilus sp. | reverse complement strand
ATTTTTACATCCGGTTTAACTTTTTCATTTAGCTCTTTTAATGTGGCTTTTGCTACCGTTGTTGGATCTTCAAACTTCACATTATGAAGGTATTCTGGGTTGCCTAATTTTGCAGTATCCTCTGTGGTTAAACCGACCACGGCAATTTTAAGATCTTGTTTATTTAAAATCGTATAAGGCTTAACTAAGGTTTTACCTGTTTTCGTATTAATCACGTTTGCAGATAAGAATGGGAAGTTTGCCCATTTTTCTTGCATATCAAGAATTTGTAGTGGATTATCAAACTCGTGGTTACCTAATACAGTTGCCTCATAGCCCATTGCGTTCATTGCTTTAATATCAGGTTCTGCTGTTTGCATATCTGACTCAGGTACACCAGTATTAAAATCACCTGCATTTAATAAAATGAGTGAGCCACCTTTTTGCTCGACTTCAGCTTTTACGCGATTAACAATTGTTTTGTGCGCTGGAAAGCCATATTCACCTTTTGCATTCGGCCAAAAATGTCCGTGCGTATCATTAGTGTGCAATATGGTAAATTGATAGGTTTTGCCCTATTCATATGCCATTGCAGCAGAAGTTGCTAGCACAAGAGGAAGCACGGTAAATAATTTTTTCATAATAAAAATACCTCTATTTTTGACCGCTCTTTACCTTCGCATAAAACAAAAATAACAGAGCAAGATGGGAAATAAAAAAGCTATACTCCCGAAAGAAGTATAGCTTTTCAACAAAACATTGTTAGATGAGTACCTGCGCAGGTGCAACATAACCTTGTGGAACTTGTTTCTTATCTTCAAAGGTAACAAATTCCCACGCTTCCTGATCGGCAAGTACAGCACGGAGTAACTTATTATTTAAACCGTGACCAGATTTATAAGCTTTGAAATCACCGATGATGTTATAGCCACACATATAAAGATCACCAATTGCATCAAGCATCTTGTGACGAACTAATTCATCTCTGAAGCGTAATCCATCTTCATTTAAGATTCGGTAATCATCTAATACGATAGCATTATCTAAGCTGCCACCTAATGCAAGACCTTGAGATTGAAGATACTCAATATCTTTCATGAAACCAAAGGTTCTTGCTCGACTAATTTGATGTACGAATGCTTGTGCAGAGAAATCCATTACATAATTACGTACATTTTTACTAATCGCAGGATGATTAAAGTCGATTGTGAAATCTAAACGGAAACCATTGTAAGGTTTAAATTCTGCCCATTTATCACCGTCTTCTACTCGTACTTTTTTCTTAATACGAATAAATTTCTTCGGTGCATTTTGTTCTTCAATACCTGCATCTAAAAGCAAGTAAATGAATGGGCTTGCACTACCGTCCATGATTGGAATTTCAGGTGCATCAACTTCAATAATAATATTATCAATACCTAAACCTGCTAATGCTGCGTTTAAGTGTTCTACGGTTGAAACACGAACACCTTGTTCATTCACAAGTGCAGTACAAAGCATCGTATCACGCACAGAATCCGCATTCGCAGGGAAAGTCACCGGCGGATTAAGATCAGTACGGCAATAAATCACACCAGTATTCGGCATAGCCGGGCGCAACGTTAAGGTTACTTTTTTACCGCTATGTAAGCCTACACCTGTGACTTTAATGCTTTGTTTTAATGTTCTTTGTTTAATCATCTCTTTTACCTTATTGCTTCACAACAAGATTACTTCTACTCTTATTTCTCATCACGACCAAATGATGCCGGATTAAAGAAATTAGGATTATTTCTTAACTGTTCTAAACGGCTTGGATCAAGCGGTTTATTTAAGTTACCGTATTGTGGATTTTGCTCCTGTGCTGGTTCTGGCTGTGGATTATGTCTTAATGCATCTAAACCATGTAAACCAACTGGCGGTTGTGGTTGAATCGTTTCTTGTGCTACAGGTTGTTGAACTGGCGCTTGTTGTACTGCTGCTTGAGGACGAGCAATCACTACCGGCTCAGCCGCAACAACATCACCTAAACCTGTTGCAACGATCGTGACACGAATTTCATTGCTCATTTCAGGAACTAAACTGGTACCCACAACGATAGTTGCGTCTTCTGATGCAAAACTACCTACAGTGTCACCCACCACGTTAAATTCGTCAAAGCCGAGATCCATACCTGAGGTAATATTAACAAGGATACCCTTAGCGTTAGAAAGATCGACTTTCTCTAATAAATCATTTTTAATTGCAAGACGTGCTGCTTCTTCTGCACGGCCCGCACCTGGTTCACTTTGAGCTGAACCAAAACCAATCATTGCTTGGCCCATTTCCGACATAACTGTTCTTACGTCTGCAAAGTCCACGTTGATTAAGCCTGGAGACGTAATCATATCAGAGATGCCCATAACAGAGTTACGTAATACGTCATTTGCAGCAGCAAAAGCATCAATTAACGTTGCATTTTTCGGGAGAACTTTTTGGATTTGTTGGTTAGGAATAATGATCATTGAATCCACGTATTGTGAAAGATCTTTAATCCCTAATTCAGCAAATTGCATACGTTTTTTGCCTTCAAAGCTAAATGGCTTAGTAACAACAGCAACAGTTAAAATGCCTAATTCTTTCGCAACTTTAGCGACGATTGGTGCGGCACCAGTACCTGTACCACCACCCATACCGGCAGCGATAAAGACCATGTCTGCACCTTCAAGCATTTTACGGATTTCTTCTTGGTCATCTTCAGCCGCTTTACGACCTACATTTGGGTTAGCCCCTGCTCCAAGACCTTTCGTTGTTGCCCCACCGATTTGTACAGTTTGTTGAACTTGGCTTTTGCGTAATGCTTGCGCATCGGTATTCACCGCATAGAATACGATTTTACCGTGTTCTTCGCTATCAATTGCACTTTCGCCCAAGAAATTACCATTAAATTCCTGTTGCACCATATTAGCAACCATGTGGTTAACTGCGTTACCGCCGCCTCCACCAACACCGACAACCTTAATCAGTGCACCTGTTTGCTCTTCAAAATCACCATACTCTGGGTATAACATTTGCTGTTCTCCGTTACTGCTAATACTCTGCTAGCACATTAATAAAAGTTAAATTTTTTCTATTGTAAATGAAAAAGCCCAAATGATCAAAATTCTGATTTCACTTTATTGAAAATATTTTTAAGGCCTTTCCAGAATTTTTTTCCTAATGCTTCATCGCCATAGTTACTATCCACAGGATCATTATCACTATTTTGATGATGGTATTGTAATAATCCCACTACAGTTGAATATTGTGGGCGATTTACATAATCTGTTAAACCCGTAATATTTAATGGACTACCAATACGCACCTGACAACCAAATACACTTGATGCACAATCTTTTAAGTCTTCAATCTGTGCACCACCACCAGTGATAACAACACCCGCAATTAATTCAAATTTAATATGTTTAGTTTCTAAATCTGCTTTGAGCTTATCTAATTCGTCCTTAACAACGCCTAATAGTTCAATATATCTTGCTGAAGTGATTAAAGATAAATCACTTTTTGTTAACGCGCGTGGTGCTCGCCCACCAATACTTGCCACTTCAATTTTCTTGTCACCATGTAAACGTGCCGGATACAATGCACTCGCATAATTCACTTTAATGCGCTCTGCCTCTGCACGAGAAACGGTACATGCATGAGCAATATCATTCGTGACAATATTGCCTGCGTAAGGAATAACCTTGCTGAAACGCAATGAGCCATTGGTGTAAACCATCATATTCATGGTGCCTGCACCGAAATCAACTAAGCAAACACCAAGATCTTTTTCATCTTCAGTTAAAACAGAATGTGTTGCTGCAAAGCCGGAGAACACGACTTTATCAACCTGTAATCCGCAACGTTCAACTGCTTTTTTCAAGTTATTTTGCCAGTCTTGGTGACAAGCAATTAGGTGTACATTTGCTTTTAAACGGACGCCTTGCAAACCTAATGGATTTTTAATATTAACTTGTTTATCTACCGCGTATTCTTGAGGAATAATGTGTAATAAAGAAAGGCCTTCGGGTAATTTTACTGAGCTCGCTGTATGTAAAGCATCATCAATTTCATCTTGAGTCACTTCATTATCAGAAATAGCAACAAAACCGCTCTCATTCAGGCTTTGAATATGTTCACCCGTAATTGCAAGAGTCACACTCATAATTTGGCAATCAGCCATTGATTCAGCCGCTTCAATAGCACGTTGGATAGAGTTAACAACAGCATCTAAATCAGTAATACTGCCACGATCAATCCCTTTCGATGGACAACTACCCACGCCAAGTACATTTACTACGCCATCAGGAAGCACTTCCCCAACAACAGCAACAACTTTTGATGTACCAACTTCAAGACCTACAATGACTTTCGGTTCCAACTCTTTTCCCATTTTCTTATTACACCTAATGAATTATTTTTATTTCTCTGTCAATCCAACCGCTGCTGATGCAGATGCATAGCGCAAATCTACATAATCAATTCGTTTACCTTCAGGCACTTCAATTTGTGGATAAATCGTTACAAATCGATCTAATTTTGGTTTCCAATCTCCGCGCCCAAGTTTCAATACTATATCATTATCTAGCGTAACTTGCCATGCACCGCGATCATCAATTCGAACACCTTTAACCACTAAATTTTTGGCTTTAAAATCAGCGAAAATTTGATTCCAAGCTTCTAATACTTTCAAGCTTTGATAATCTGGGCCACCTAAATAAGGTAAAGCTTTTTCTTTTAACTTATCCATCGGTAATTGAAAAACAGTTCCCTCTTTTGTGACGAACTCTGTTTTATTCCAAATTGCAACTGGCTGATATTCTGATAGCCAAATACTTAAACGATTTGGCCAAATTTTACGAACCACCGCACCTTTTACCCAAGGAATCGTTTCAAGCTGCTCTTGAATTTGCTTAACGTCCTGTCCCCAGAAGCCCTTAAGTGAACCCATTTTGAGTAATACATCTTGCACATCTGGATAAGTGGTAAATTCATTTTGCCCCACTAATGCATAGGCAGTAATTTTTCTATCACCGTCTAAGCTTTCAAGCCAACTCTGCCAGTTTGAATAAACGAAATACCCTAGCCCCGCACAAAGTAACACCAAAGCAAGTTTAATCTGCAACATAAAACGGAATTTACCTTCCCCGCTAGATGAGCGACCAAATTGCGTTGGCGGTGTATTTTTGCGCTTAATTACATTCATTACGCACTCAACTCCAAAATTTTCACGACGAGTTGTTCAAATGAAATACCGACTGTTGATGCAGATTTAGGGAATAAACTGTGACTTGTCATGCCTGGGTTCGTGTTTACTTCTACTAAACGGAAATTACCTTGTGAATCAGTCATTACATCAATGCGGCTCCAGCCACGACAACCCACAACGTCATAAGCACGTTTAACTAATTTCGCTAATTCTTGCTCACGTTCAGCTGAAAGACCCGCAGGGCAAAAATATTGAGTATTATCTGAAATATATTTCGCATCGTAATCATAAAACTCACCTTCTGGCACAATGCGAACAGCCGGCAATACTTCACCCCCTAAAACAGGTACCGTTAATTCATCACCCGCTAACCATTCTTCAATCAAAATGGTGTTATCAAATTTAAGCGCATAATCGACCGCACTTTTTAATTCTTCGACCGCTTTCACTTTCGTTAAACCCACACTTGAACCTTCAAGAGATGGCTTAACCATCAAAGGTAAACCTAATTTTTCGACCACAGCTTGTGGGTTTAGTTCGTGAGCGTTTTCTTTGGTCACGATCTCCATGTCAGCAACAGGTAAACCAAAGGCTTTCCACAACATTTTGGTACGCATTTTATCCATGGTTAATGCTGAAGCCATCACGCCACAACCGGTGTAAGGCAAGCCTATTTGTTCTAATAAACCTTGCATGGTGCCATCTTCACCACCGCGACCATGTAAAATGTTAAAGACGCGATCAAAACCATCTGCTTTTAAATTCGCGACATTATATTCTTTAGGATCGATACCGTGCGCATTATAGCCTTGACTCACTAATGCATTTAACACAGCTGCACCAGAATTAAGAGAGACTTCACGTTCAGCTGATGTGCCGCCTAACAACACGGCAATTTTTTCTTGTTTTAAATTCATTGTTTTATCCTGTTTTCCTTTCATTCTTCATTGAAAAGTGCGGTTATTTTTTGATGTATTTATGCTTTCCAACGTTCGGCTAAACCACGAGAAATTTTGCTTACACTTCCCGCACCTTGGGCAAGAATTAAATCACCATCTTGAATAATTTGATCTAATACATCACCAAGTTGTTCTGTATCAGAAACTAAAATTGGATCGACTTTTCCTAGGTTACGAATAGAACGACAAAGTGCTTTACTATCTGCACCTACAATTGGCGTTTCGCCTGCCGCATATACATCTAACATAATCAATGCATCCACTTGGGATAATACCTGCACGAAATCATCAAATAAATCGCGAGTACGTGAATAACGGTGTGGTTGGAAAATCATCACAATACGTTTATCTCCCCAGCCTTCACGTGCTGCTTTGATTGTCACGCCAACTTCTGTTGGGTGATGACCATAATCATCCACTAAGCGTACTTTACCATTTGGACGAATAAACTCGCCTAATTGGTCGAAACGTCTGCCCGCACCTTGGAAATCAGCAAGCGCTTCTAAAATCGCTTCATTGCCAATGCCTTCTTCTTTTGCGACTGCAAGTGCTGCGGTTGCGTTTAACGCATTGTGTTTACCCGGTACATTTAATAATACATTAATACGTTCACCACTTGGACAAACTACGGTGTAATGACCTTGGAAACCGGTTTGTTCATAATCTTCGATACGATAATCAGCATGTTCACTGAAGCCGTACGTTAATACTTGGCGACCGACTTGAGGAACAAGTTCCATTAGCACAGCATCATCGGCACACATCACCGCTAAGCCATAGAACGGTAAGTTATGCAAGAATTTTACATAGGTGGCTTTCATTTTCTCAAAGTCACCTTCATAGGTATCCATATGATCCGGTTCAATATTGGTCACCACAGAAACCATTGGCTGTAAGTGTAAGAAAGAGGCATCACTTTCATCTGCTTCAGCGATTAAATAACGGCTTGCACCTAAATGCGCATTTTTACCGGCTGATTTAACTAAACCACCATTAACAAAAGTTGGATCCAGTTTCGCTTGAGTATAAATCATCGAAATCATGGCTGTCGTTGTAGTTTTACCGTGAGTACCTGCTACTGCAATACCATGACGGAAACGCATAATTTCAGCCAACATTTGTGCTCGCTGAATCACTGGAATACGATTTTGTTTTGCGGCGATTAATTCAGGGTTATCTTCATGGATCGCACTTGATACCACAACCACACTTGCCCCTTGCACATTTTCAGCTTGGTGACCGATAAAAATTTTTGCGCCCGCTTGAGCTAGACGCTGAGTCACAACACCATCTGTAATATCGGAACCAGAGATATCATAACCTTCATTTAATAAAATTTCGGCAATTCCACTCATACCGGCACCACCGATACCAATGAAATGAATTTGTTGAACTCGACGCATCTCAGGGATAATCTTTCTAATTTCGTCCGAAATATGTTTCATATTATTTCACCTTTATTTTTAACCGCACTTTTAGATTAAGGGTCTATTTACTCCCCTTAACTTCTCTGTTCTTATTTCGCGTTCTCTACGATGACGTCAGCTACACGTTTAGCCGCTAATGGTGCTGACATTTCTTTTGCTTTAATCGCCATCGCTAACAAGGTTTCACGATCTGTTTTTTCTAAGAAATCAACTAACACATCCGCATTTAATTCATTTTGCTGAACAATTTTTGCTGCACCTACATCGGCAAGATATTTCGCGTTTAAATATTGCTGTTGATCTTTATGCTGGAATGGCACGAAAATCGCTGGCGTACCTATTGCAGCTAATTCACATACTGTTAAAGCACCAGAACGACAAATCACCACATCAGCCCATGCGTAGGCTTCCGCCATATCATCAATAAATTCTGTAATTTTGACCGAACCGGCGTATTCACCATAAAGTGCAGTCACACTTTCAACTGAACCTTTACCCACTTGATGACGCACTTCTAGTTTATCTGCCAAACGTGCTACTACTTGTGGAATCGTTTGATTGAGTACGCGAGCACCTTGACTCCCCCCCACGACAAGCACTCTCAATTTTCCACTTCTTTCTGAAAAACGCGCTTGTGGTGATGGCATTTCAAATAAATCTTGGCGAACCGGGTTTCCTACCACTTCGGCATCTTTGAATGCTGTTGGAAAAGCTTGTAATACACGTGTCGCAATTTTTGCTAACCATTCATTGGTTAAGCCCGCTACGGCATTCTGTTCATGTAAAATAACCGGCACGCCACAAAGTTTTGCCGCGATGCCACCCGGGCCAGATACATAACCACCCATACCTAATACCGCATTAGGTTGATATTCTTTGATAATTTTACGAGCTTGCAATACCGCTCTTAAAATAGCAAAAGGCGCGCCAAGTAATGCTTTAATGCCTTTACCACGCAACCCTGAAATTTGAATAAAACGAATTGGAATACCATGTTTTGGTACAAGCTGTGCTTCCATTCGATCTTTTGTGCCTAACCAGCAAATTTCCCAACCTTCTTTTTGTAAAGTTTGAGCAACCGCGATGGCGGGGAAAACATGTCCACCAGTACCACCCGCCATAACTAATAATTTTTTACTCATAAATATTCCTAATCATCTCTCAAACGTGCTTGACCACCACGTTGTAATCTATTTTCATGGTCAATACGCAATAAAATCCCTACGGTTGCCGACATAATAATGATACTTGAACCACCGTAACTCACTAATGGGAAAGTTAAACCTTTTGTTGGTAACATCCCTAAGGCCATGCCTAGATTGACAAAACCTTGGAAGAAAATCCAGAAACTAATACCTAAAGCAAAAAAGCCACGGAAACGTTGTTCTAACATGAGTGATTCACGTCCGATTTTCATCGCTCGAAAAATCAATAGACCTAAAAGAATCACAACAACCAAAATACCAATAAAGCCGAACTCTTCACCAATAATCGCCATGATAAAGTCGGTATGTGCTTCAGGAAGATAATCGAGTTTTTGAATGGAGTTACCGAGCCCTTCTCCGCTAATTTCACCACGACCAAAGGCCATCAAAGAGTTAGTCAGCTGGAACCCTGTTCCGTAAGGATCTTTAAACGGCTCTAAGAAACCGGTAAAACGTTTTAAACGATAAGAGGCAGAGAGAACCAGCCATACAAAGAGAAGTATGCCTGTACCAATTAGCAAAATAAATTGCCAAAAATTTGCACCGACAATAAAAAGCATGCCAAAGGTAATAACGAAAAGTACAACGGTACTCCCTAAGTCAGGCTGAGCTAGTAAGAATATCCCTAATACGCCCATCACAATGAAAGGCTTAGCCGCACTGAATTTTTTACCTCGAACTTCATCATAACGACGCGTAAAATAGCTCGCCAGGAAACAAGTTAAAGCTAGCTTAGCAAATTCCGCAGGCTGGAAATTTAAAATTCCTAAAGAAATCCAACGTTTAGCACCATTAACAGAAGTCCCGATACCAAGAACCAGTATTAATAAAACAATAGCTAACAAGAAGACTTTTGCGTGCCACTTTTCCCATTG
>CAKQTN010000046.1:0-9834 GCA_934276625.1 uncultured Haemophilus sp. | reverse complement strand
GGCATCTTTTTTGATAAACCAGATTGGCAATTAATCCAACAATTAGAGGAATTATTTTAATGTTAAGCCTATTAAAATCCTTGCAAGAACAAGGTGTAATTACTCAAGGCGATTATTATTTTGCTCAATTAATTGCTGATAAACAAAAAGATAAAGGCTATGCCGAACCCGTACAAAATTTAGCGATTTTATTAGCCGCACTTTGCAACTGGAGCTATACGCAAGGCAATACTTGTTGTGTGTTAGATCGTTTCTTAGAACGTAATTTATTCGGCTTGGCTTATCGTCATACTGAAACGGATTTTTTGTCGCTTATCAATGAAAAGATTGGTTCACTTCCTGTATCAAAATGGCAATCAGCCTTAGCGGGGCATATTGCTTTTACACAAGATCCTGAAAATCAGATTGCGCCTCTTGCGTTTCAATTTGGCGCGATTTATTTCTATCGAGCTTGGCAAGATGAATTCCGTGTTGCGCAATATATTAAAAACGCATTGAAAAATGACCGCACTTTATCGGTAGAACCGCAACAAATTCGAACCTTATTAGATCGTTATTTTCCTCAACAACAAGCACAAGTTGATTGGCAAAAAGTAGCCGTCGCAACGGCAGTAAAAAGCCCATTTTCTGTGATTACAGGTGGCCCTGGAACAGGGAAAACCACGACAGTCACTCGATTGTTATGTGTATTACAGGAATTGTTTGGTGGCAAGCTTCATATTAAATTGGTTGCGCCAACAGGAAAAGCGGCGGCTCGTTTAACGGAATCTATCGAAAACGCTTTAGCTCAAATGCCGATTTCAGATGAATTACGCGCATCTATTCCTAAAACCGCAGAAACGTTACATCGCTTACTAGGCGTTCGACCTTTTACCGATAGCGTAAAATATCATGCACATAATCCACTGCAAATTGATGTATTAGTGGTGGATGAAACCTCTATGATTGATTTGCCTATGATGGCGAAACTTGTGCAAGCGTTGAAGCCCGAAACACGTTTGATTTTATTGGGAGACCAGGCTCAATTAGCTTCAGTAGAAGCGGGGGCAGTATTAGGTGAAATTGCACAATTTTTAACGCAAGATTATAGTCCTGCTCAAGCTGATTATATTCATACAACAACAGGCTATACTGTTCCAACTTCGGATGAACATAGTCCGCTGCGTGATGCCATTTGCCATTTAACCTTTAGTCGCCGTTTCCGAGATGATTCGGGCATTAAACAACTTGCTGAGCAAATTCAACAAGGAAAAGGCGAGGGCAGTGTGGCAACCTTTGTGGAATATCCACAAGAGTTGCATTTTCATCATTTTGATGAAGAGCAAGACGTTAAAGAATCTGTTCGACAAGTGGTAAAAAGTGCGGTTGAAAATTACCGTGTTTATTTAACGCAACTACAAACTTATTTTGCTCAGAAGAAAGATCTCAATGCAAAATTTATAGATGAAAAGGGCAATGAGAAAACTTATGCGGAAGCAATTTTAGACCGTTTTAATTCGGTGAGATTTTTGACCGCACTTCGCGCTTCGGCATTAGGTGTGGAAGAGTTAAATCGAGAAATTGCTTTAGCATTGCGTGCAGAAAAACTACTTTGGTTCCGCCAAGAGGATGATTGGTATATCGGTAAGCCAATTATGATTACCGAAAACGATCATAACGTGAAACTGTATAACGGTGATATTGGCTTGTGTTTAGCTAAAGGTAAAGTGTGGTTCGGCAATCGAGAAGTTTCTAACAGTCGTATTCCCGCTCACGAACCTGCATTTATGATGACGATTCATAAATCCCAAGGTTCGGAGTTTGATCATACCGTCATGGTGTTACCAACAGAACCTAATCCAATGCTTTCACGAGAGCTGGTATTTACCGGTGTTACCCGTGGGAAAAATCAGCTTTCAGTTTTTGCCAATGAAAAAATCTGGCAAAGTGCGGTCAGAAATACGGTAAAAAGACAAAGTGGTCTAGGAAAGTTATTACAGGAAAAAGAGGAGTAAAAAATGAAATTATATGCTTACGATCATTGCCCGTTTTGTGTGCGAGCCCGCATGATTTTTGGTTTAAAAAATTTACCGGTAGAACTTGTAGTGCTCGCAAATGATGATGAAGCAACACCGATTGGTTTAGTGGGCAAAAAGGTTGTACCAATTCTTGTCAAAGAAGATGGTACCGCGATGCCGGAAAGTTTGGATATCGTGCATTATGTAGATGAACATTTTGGTGAAAAAATCTTATCTGAACACGTTCGTCCTGAAATTGAAGCATGGTTAAAAGAAGTTGGCAGTTATTATGGTCATCTTACGACTGCACGCTTTACGAAAATTGGTTTAGCTGAATTTGAAACCCAAAGTGCGGTCGATTATTTCACTAAAAAGAAAACGGAATTTATTGGTGATTTTGCAGAAAATATCGCGAAGACAGAAACCTATCTCGCTCGCTTAAAAGGCGATTTAGAGAAATTGGCGGTATTAATTCAATCTGAAAATGCATTAAACGGCCAACTTTCTCTTGAAGATATTATTGTTTTCCCGGTATTACGAAATCTTACTTGTGTGAAAGAAATCGAATTTCCACCAGCGGTTTTAGCTTATATCACGAATATGGCTAAGTTAAGTCATGTGCCGTTGTATTTTGATAAAGCCATTTAACCACAGCTGATTAATAGGGCTTGGAAATACTGAAGTTTTGACTTGGATCATAGGTGCGGTCATTTTTTCAGTATTTTTTATTCATCGATCTATAATCTCTAACGTTTACTTTAATAAGAGCGCAGAGATATGGATCAGGAATACCAACGAGCGGTTACCCGTATTTGTGTGGAAACCGCTTTGTTATTGTTACAGCATGGCGCAGAAAGTGCTGTCGTCGTACAAATGGCACAGCGATTAGGTGTAGCGTTAGGCATTGAAAGCGTGGAGTGTGCTTTAACGGCAAATGCCGTCTTATTGACCACACTTTCTAAGCAGCATTGTATTACCACCGTGCGGAAGAATGTCGATAAAGGCATTAATATGCAAATCGTTACGGATGTTCAGCACATTGTGGTTGCCGTAGAGCATCACTTGTATGATTTGTCCATGGCTCAAAAGAAACTGGATAAATTAAAACCACTAAAATATAACCGTTATTTGGTGGTGTTTATGATTGGTTTATCTTGTGCCTCTTTTGCTCATCTTTCTGGTGGAGATATCACAATTTGTGCAATCACCTTTATTGCTTCTGCCATTGCGATGTTTGTTCGACAAGAAATTTCTAAACGTCATTACAATCCACTCATTGTTTTTGCCATTACCGCTTTTGTTGCCTCACTGATTTCCGGTGTCAGTTTGAAATATAGTTTAGGCAATGATCCTCATATCGCATTAGCTTCTAGCGTTTTATTACTTGTCCCAGGATTCCCATTAATTAATTCACTTGCGGATATTTTAAAAGGCTATGTTAATATGGGAATAGGACGATGGACCATCGCTACAGTTCTCACTTTTGGTGCTTGTTTAGGCATCGTCTTTGCATTAAATCTTTTAAATATTGTTTCTTGGGTGGGGTAATAGGATGTTTTTATTGAATTTACTCGATGATATGCTTTTTGCAGCCATTCCAGCAGTAGGATTTGCCTTGGTATTTAATGTTCCGCCTAAAGCCTTAAAGTATTGTGCTATTTTAGGCGCGCTTGGGCATGTCACGAGAACGTTATTATTACACTTTGGAGTCCCGATTGTTTTTGCTACTTTTTTTGCCACTTGTGTGATTGGTTTTATTGGCGTGCATTTGTCTCATCGCTATTTAGCCCATCCAAAAGTCTTTACTGTTGCGGCAATTATTCCAATGATTCCGGGTGTTCATGCTTATAAAGCGATGATTGCTATCGTACAAATTCATCATTATGGATTTTCCGATACATTATTTCAGCAAATGATCAGCTCTTTTATCAATACCAGCTTTATTTTGGGAGCCCTTGTTTTGGGCTTAGCTTTGCCGGGGCTATTATTCTATCGACAAAAGCCTGTCGTATAGAAAATAAAAAGCCGACATCAGTCGGCTTTCTTATTTAATCAATATTTAATTAAGCATGGCAAGTTTGACAAGCAGCTTGGAACATCCAAACAAGTTTTTCTTGTTCTTTGATGTAGTCGCTCATTTGAGAAGCGGTACCTTCATCATCAGACTCACCTGCTAATTCAAGGATTTCACGTTGTTGTTCAAGTAATACTTTTAATCCTTCTAATGTGCCTTTTAAGCAAGATTGCGCATCACTTACCCCTAACTCTTCTTTAATACGTGAGTGTTGGAAGTATTGTGAATAACCGTTATGCGGTGTGTAACCTAAAGTTAAGATACGTTCTGCCACTTCATCGACTTTTTCCACTAAATCAGTGTAGATTTCTTCAAATTTGGCGTGTAATTCAAAGAAGTTTACCCCTTTAATGTTCCAGTGGTAACCGCGCACGTTGGTATAGAATACCTGATAGGTTGCTAATAATTCATTTAATTTTGCTGCTAATTTTTCAGATGCTTTTTTATCTAAACCGATTGATGTTTTTGGCATAGTATTTTCCTCTTTGTTGTTGATTAAAATATTGTTCCCTTGCTTGGGAAGTGCGGTCATTATAAACATCGTTTTTTCTGATGGCTATTTCATATTATCTAGCGATTCAATAGTTAAAATCTATCTATAACAAATTATACATAGTTGAAAACTTTCATTGTAAGTTATGAAAAAAACTCTGTGAAGTAGATCACACATTCAATATTTCCCCTTTGACAGAATGAATCGAAGATGACTATGATTGATGCAAATCATTTTATTCTAAGATTTGATTGCTTTACTTCATTTTCGAATGAAATGTTTGGCTAGGTTTAAAAACCCAAAATATGATTTTATTACTCATCAGGAGTTTAGTATGACAAAGCATTTTTCCTTTGAAACTAATGAATCTCGTCGTCATTTTATGAAACTTATGGCTGGCGTAGGGGCAGGTCTTGCATTTAGTGGCACGTTAGGCACATTTGCACCAAAAGCCTTTGCTGCAGAAATTAAAGGTAAAACTATTGAAGCGGGGATTGCTTATCCGCTTTCTACCGGTTTTGACCCAATGACATCAAGTGGTGCTTCACCTTATGCAGCAAACTTGCACATTTTTGAAGGTTTGGTGGATTTGCATCCTGCAACTCGTGAACCTTATCTTGCTTTAGCAGGAAAAGAGCCAGAACAAGTTGATGAAACAACATGGCGCATTACTTTACGTGAAGGCGCAACCTTCCATGATGGCGCACCAGTCACCACTGAAGACGTTGTGTATTCTTTCAATCGTATTATGGATCCAGCCAATAAATCTTTATTCGTGATGTTTATTGATTTCATTGAAAGTGTGAAAGCTGTGGATGATAAAGTGGTGGAATTTAAATTGAAATATCCATTTGCTTTATTTGCTAACCGCTTAACTTGCGTGAAAATTGTACCGAAACACGTGATCGACAAAGTAGGGCAATCTGCATTTGATGCACATCCAGTTGGTTCTGGCCCATTCAAATTTGTTTCAGCTGTGAAAGATGACAAAATCGTCTTTGAAGCGTATGAACCTTACAATGGTAAATATCCAGCACAAGTTGAAAAAATGTCTTGGTTATTACTTTCTGATGCCGCAGCTCGTGTGACTGCACAAGAGTCTAAACGTACTCAAGCAATGGAAAGTGTGCCTTATTTAGACATTAGTCGCTTGAAAAACAAAAAACAACAAGTGCAATCCGTTCAATCTTTCGGCTTGCTATTCTTAATGTTTAACTGTGAGAAAGCTCCGTTTAACAATCCAAAAGTACGTCAAGCGTTACACTATGGTTTAAACACTGACAAACTTGTTGATATTGTATTTGATGGTAATGCAGAAGCTGCAACATCATACTTACAAACAACTCACCCAGATTATATTAAGGCATCAACTCAATATCCTTATGATCCGGAAAAAGCAGCAGCATTACTAAAAGAAGCTGGTGTGACTGAGCTTAAATTTGAATTGCTCGCAACCGACCATGACTGGGTGAAAGAATCTGCACCGTTAATTTTAGAGTCTTGGAACAAGATTCCAGGTGTGAAAGTGACTTTACAACACTTACAATCAGGTGCGTTATACAGCAACAACGTGGATCCAGGTGTGTATGAAGTGGCAATCGCTCCAGGTGACCCATCAGTGTTCGGTGATGACTTAGACTTGCTTTTAAGCTGGTGGTATCGTGGTGATGTATGGCCGAAACGTCGTTTCCGCTGGAGCAACACCCCTGAATTTGCGAAAGTGACTGAATTACTCAATGCAGCTGTGAGAGCAAAAGATCACGCTGAAGCGAAAAAATCATGGGAAGAAGCGATTAATATCATTGCGGCTGAAGTACCACTTTATCCGATTGTTCATCGTAAACTTCCTTCTGCATGGGATGATAATAGCCTTGAAGGCTATCAACCATTGGCAACAACCGGTTTATCTTTCCTCGGTGTGGGCCGTAAATAAAAGCACTTTTTAATTTAATGTTTTGGCTGTTGAGCAATCAACAGCTTTTTTCTTTCTTTTTAACACCAAAGTGCGGTCATTTTTCTCTCTATTTTTCAATCATTTTTTCTCTCAATTTCATTTCAAAAAAATCTTTGTGAAGCCGATCACAGATTTGAATTTTGCTCTATGTACTTGGATTGACAGGTCTTAGGCTGAACACTATGATTACTGTAATTCATTTTGTTTTTGAATTTGATTGTTTTGCTTCATTTTTGAAGCTAACGAATTTCTCAGGCTAGAATAGGAGAAGTCAGATGGAAATGATACTTCGGTTATTGTTACGCCGATTGATGGCTTTGCCAGTCATGATTCTAGGTGTAACAGCACTCGTTTTTGTGGTGCTTCAATTCACGCCGGGTGATCCTGCAACGGTGGCATTGGGCGAAAGTGCTAGTGAAGCGGCAAAACAACTTTACCGCGAATCACACGGCTTAAATGATCCACTCTTTGTTCAATATTTTCGTTTCTTAGGTAATTTACTTGTATTGGATTTTGGTGTGACTATGCCACCAGAATTACCAATCAGTAGCATGCTAGCGAAATCTTTCCCAATCACTTTACAGCTTACCCTAATTGGTGTGGTGTTTGCAGCGGTAGTCTCTTTCTCATTAGGTGTATTAGCAGCGCTTTATCGTGATAGCTGGGTAGACCAAGTAATTCGTTTAATCTCTGTTGCAGCGGTTGCGACACCATCATTCTGGTTAGGTATCTTACTTATTCAATGGTTCTCTTTGGAATTAGATTGGTTGCCTTCTGGTGGTTTTGTGCCATTCAGCGAAAGCCCAATGGGGTATATCAATTCCATGATTTTGCCATCTCTTGCGCTTGCCGTGCCAGTATGTGCATCATTAATTCGTGTGGTGCGTACAACCATGGTAGAAGAAATGGATAAAGATTATGTGAGAACCGCGATTGGTAACGGTGTGCCTTATGCAACCGTTATTCGTCACAACGTATTACGCAATGCATTAATCACGCCTGTAACAGTATTAGGTTTACGTGTAGGTTACTTACTTGGTGGTGCGGTAGTTATCGAACAAATCTTTGACTTACCAGGCATGGGTAAATTGATTTTTAACGGCATCGTCAACCATGACTTACACTTAGTGCAAGGTGTGGTTCTGACAATCGCCTTTACCTTCGTTTTAGTGAATATTATCGTTGATATTCTCTATGTGTTGATTAACCCTAAAATTCGGAGTCTATAATGTTTCGTCAAGGTTTAGCAGATCGATTAGCTGCAAGCGGTGCGAGATTCCGAGCACTTTCCACCGCATCAAAAATTTCATTATTATTCTTAGTTTTCGTTGCTTTAGTGGCGGTGTTTGCCCCTTGGGTCGCAACACATGATCCATTAGAAGTAATTGCGCGTATGCGTGCTCCAAGTGCGGAATATTGGTTTGGGACTGATCGACTTGGTCGTGATATTTTCTCTCGTATTGTTTACGGTGCACAAACGTCCTTATTTATCGGTTTAGGTGCGGTAGCTTGTGCCATTCTTTTCGGTAGTATTTTAGGTGCAACTGCAGCCACATCCGAGAAATGGGGCAATGAAATTATCATGCGCTTAATGGATATTTTAATGGCCTTCCCAGGTATCGCATTAGCGGCAGTGTTATTAGCAACCTTTGGTAACTCTGTACCGGTCATTATCATCACCATTGCCGTGGTTTATACCCCGCAACTTGCTCGTGTAGTTCGTGCGAATGTGGTATCACAATGGGATGAAGATTACGTGCGTGCTGAGCGTGTTATTGGTGGTAGCCGTACTTATATTCTTCTCAAACACGTTGTGCGCAATACCGCTGCTCCGGTTTTAGTATTCGCAACTGTAATGGTGGCAGATGCCATTGTATTCGAAGCCTCGCTTTCTTTCTTAGGCGCAGGTGTACAACCACCACATCCTTCATGGGGTAACATCCTTTCTGAAGGTCGTAACATCGTATTAAACGGTGCATGGTGGGCAACAACCTTTGCGGGTGTCATGATTCTTTTAACCGTATTAGCCTTAAATATCTTAGCGGAAGGTCTTACTGATGCTTTGGTTAACCCGCGCTTGAAAGGCGGTAAAAAACCAGAAGGTAAATCAGATGAACGTCTTTCTACCGACGTACAAGAAGCGCTTTCTGAAGGTCTTGCATTAAAACGTTACTTACTCAAATTACATGAAAAAGAAATCACCCGTACGAATCGTATGCAATTAGATCCAAATGCAAAACCGATTTTACAAGTGAAAAACTTATCAATCCGTTTCCCGAATCGTTATGGTGAAATTCCATTGGTTGATAACATCAGCTTCACCGTAAATGAAGGGGAAACCATGGGGTTAGTAGGAGAGTCCGGTTGTGGTAAATCTATTACAGCATTCTCTATCATGGGCTTGTTACCAAAAACAGCTAAAATTACTGGGGAAGTGCTTTTCACCGACCGTAGTGGCAAACAACATAGCTTACTTAATTCTCATAATTTAAGTGAATTGCGTGGTTCTGAAATTGCGATGATTTACCAAGACTCTTTAAGTGCGTTAAACCCATCAATGCGCATTAAAGATCAAATGGCACAGCTCATCAAACGTGGCAGCCACCATACCGCAGAAAAATTGTTGGAATGGGTACACCTTGATCCTGAAAAAGTGTTGAATCGTTATCCGCACGAACTTTCTGGTGGTCAACGTCAACGTGTGGTAATTGCAATGGCATTAACTCGTGAGCCGAAATTATTAATCGCCGATGAACCAACAACTGCATTAGACGTCACTGTTCAAGCTGAAGTAGTGAAATTACTGAATGAATTACGTGAAAAACTGGGGTTTGCGATGGTGTTTGTCAGCCATGATTTAGCATTGGTTGCACAGTTAGCTCACCACATAACGGTAATGTATGCAGGTCAAGTGGTTGAAATGGCGCCAACATCCTTATTGCTTGCTAATCCAACTCACGAATATACCCGTGGCTTATTGGGCTCTGTACTTTCAACTGAAGTCCGTGCGAAACGTTTATATCAAATTCCGGGCAGCGTACCATCACCTTACGATTTTGCTACAGGTGACCGTTTTGCTAGTCGTTCATTGCGACCAGATGCAAATCCGGAACAAAAATTGGTATTAACCGCTGTGGAAGGCGAGCCGTCTCACTTGTGGGCTTCTCATCTAGCTAAGCCTGTAACGGAAGCGAAAGGAGCATAATATGAGCAGTAGTATTAAAGTCATTAAAGAACAAAACATCATCGATTTAGAAAATATCGTGGTGCAATTTCCTTCTCGCGACGGTTCGTTGTTTGGTCGTAAAAAATTCAC
>CAKQTN010000045.1:0-10180 GCA_934276625.1 uncultured Haemophilus sp. | reverse complement strand
GCACGAAACTTGCCAAGAGATGAGTTCTCCCAGATTTAAAATCTGTAAGGGTTGTTTAAGACTAAGACGTAGATAGGTCTGGTGTGTAAGCGGTGCGAGCCGTTGAGCTAACAGATACTAATTGCCCGAGAGGCTTAACTATACAACGCTCAAGGGTTTTGGGTGTTGGATAAACGAGACGAAACTCAGAGAAGAAAGAGAAAGTTTTGAAGTTTAATCAGCTTGTTTGGTTGTGAGCGCTAGAGATAGCGGAGCAGAATAGAGAAAAGTTATTAAAGGAATAATCCTGGCGGCGATAGAGCGGTGGTCCCACCTGACCCCATACCGAACTCAGAAGTGAAACGCCGATGCGCCGATGGTAGTGTGGGGCTTCCCCATGTGAGAGTAGGACACCGCCAGGTACTGAATGTAGAACCCCGAGCTGAATGATGGCTTGGGGTTTTTGTTTATGGATTTTTCAATATTTTAGCAAAGCGTTGATTCTATGATACAATCACTGCTGCAATTTTAATAAAACAAGAGAAAATATGACCGCACTTAATGTATTAATTTATCCAGATGATCACCTTAAGGTTGTTTGTGAGCCAGTTGCAGAAGTCAATGATGATATTCGCAAAATTGTAGATGATATGTTTGATACGATGTACCAAGAGGAAGGCATTGGTCTTGCTGCTCCACAGGTAGATATCTTGCAACGTATTATTACGATTGATATTGAAGGTGACAAACAAAATCAATTAGTGTTGATCAATCCAGAAATTTTGGCTTCTGAAGGTGAAACAGGCATTGAAGAAGGTTGTTTATCTATTCCTGGATTCCGTGCTTTAGTTCCTCGTAAAGAAAAAGTCACGGTAAAAGCGTTAGACCGTAATGGAAAAGAATTTACGCTTGATGCAGATGGTTTATTAGCGATCTGCATTCAACATGAGATCGATCATTTGAACGGTATTTTATTTGTGGATTATCTTTCACCGTTGAAACGTCAACGTATCAAAGAAAAATTAGTGAAATATAAAAAACAAATTGCAAAACAATAATCAAAAGTGCGGTATAAAATGACCGCACTTTTCCTATCAACGCCATAACGTAGAACATTATGAAACCATTGAATATCATCTTTGCCGGTACGCCGGACTTCGCAGCACAGCATCTTGCTGCACTTTTAAATTCTCATCACAATATTATTGCTGTTTATACGCAGCCAGACAAACCGGCTGGCCGCGGTAAAAAATTGCAGGCGAGTCCTGTAAAGCAATTAGCAGAACAGCATCAAATTCCTGTTTATCAACCAAAATCCTTACGTAAAGAAGACGCACAAGCAGATCTTAAAGCGTTAAATGCTGATGTAATGGTTGTTGTCGCTTATGGTTTGATTTTACCTCAAGCAGTGTTGGATATGCCTCGTTTAGGTTGTTTAAATGTGCATGGCTCTCTCTTACCTCGTTGGCGTGGAGCCGCACCTATTCAGCGGTCTATTTGGGCAGGGGATCAACAAACTGGTGTGACGATTATGCAAATGGATGCCGGCTTAGATACTGGTGATATGTTACACAAAGTGTATTGCGATATTGATACGCAAGAAACTTCTGCCTCGCTTTATCACAAATTAGCTGAAATTGCGCCAGCTGCATTGATTGATGTTTTGGATCATTTGGAAGAAGGGAAATTCATTGCAGAAAAACAAGATGATAGCCAAAGTAACTATGCAGAGAAACTTTCCAAAGAAGAGGCTAAATTAGATTGGTCGCTATCGGCAGCCCAGCTTGAACGCAATATTCGCGCGTTTAATCCTTGGCCGATTAGTTTCCTACAATTAACCGATGAACAAGGTAATGAACAAACCTTAAAAGTTTATGCTGCTGCCGTGTTGCCACATGTAGATAAACCAGCTGGGACGATTTTAAGTGTCGATAAAAAAGGTATCCAAATTGCCACGAAAGAAGGCGTTTTAAATTTATTGCAACTTCAGCTCGCAGGCAAGAAACCTATGTCTGTGCAAGACTTCCTTAATGGTCGAGCAGATTGGTTCCAGGTTGGTAAGGTTCTAAGCTAATGGTATTTCAACGAAAAAAAACGGAAAAATCGACCGCACTTTCGGTACGCGCTATTGCTGCTCAAGTGATTTTACAGGTTTTAGATCAAGGTAAGTCCTTATCAACGTTACTTCCAGAGGTGCAATCGCAAGTAAAACCACAGGATTTACCTTTATTACAGGAAATCACCTTTGGTATTTGTCGCGTATTACCTCGTTTAGAAAATATTATAAAAAAACTATTAGATAAGCCATTGAAGGGTAAAACCCGCATCGTGCACTGCTTGCTATTGGTGGGATTCTACCAATTACTTTATATGCGCGTGCCCGCTCATGCGGCGGTAGATGAAGTGGTGAACGCCACAAAATCATTGAAATCAGATAGTTTCCGTGGTTTGGTTAATGGTGTACTGCGTCGTTTCTTACGGGAGCAAGAGGATATTCTTGCTGTAGTAGATAAGCATTGGCAAACGCTTCATCCTGAATGGTTTGTGAATAAACTCAAAAAAGCTTATCCGAATTGGCGTGAAATTATTGAGGCGAATAACCAAAAGCCACCAATGTGGTTAAGGGTCAATCAACAGCAAAATAACACGAAAACTTACCGCACTTTATTGGAAGAGCAAGAGATAGCAGCGTTTGAATGTGATAATCCACATGCTTTGCGTTTAGCACAACCACTTTCTGTCTCGAAACTACCAAATTTTGAACAGGGTGCAGTAACAGTTCAAGATCTCAATGCGCAATGGTCGGCCTTATTGCTTGAGCCACAAAATGATGAATTAATTTTAGATGCTTGTGCGGCCCCAGGTGGGAAGATTACGCATATTTTAGAGATGGCGCCACAAGCGAAAGTGATAGCGCTTGATGTCGAGGCTCATCGCTTAAAGCGTGTCGAAGAAAATCTTACCCGTTTGAATCAGCAGGCGACAGTTGTTTGTGGTGATGCGACCGAGCCAGAAAAGTGGCTCTCAGAAATAGGTTTAAGTGGTGCATCCTTCGATCGTATTTTATTAGATGCACCTTGCTCAGCAACGGGCGTGATTCGTCGTCATCCGGATATTAAATGGCTACGTCAAGAAACGGATATTGCCCAATTGGTTGCCTTGCAAAGACAAATTCTAAAAGCGCTTTGGGCAAAATTAAAACCTAATGGTATTTTGCTTTACGCGACTTGCTCGGTGCTTCCTGATGAGAACAGTCAGCAAATACAGCATTTTTTAGCTGAAAGACCCGATGCAGAATTAATGCCATTGCCGTTTGAACAAACGGAAAATACGATTGGAATCCAATTCCTGCCACAAGAGAATGGCGGGGATGGTTTCTATTATGCAAAATTGAGAAAGCGGTCAGTTTAAATGAATTTGCCTTTAATTGATGTCGTCATTCCTTGCTATAACACTGAACAAACGCTTGTTCGTGCAGTAGAGTCTGTGTTGCAGCAAAATAATCTTGGTCACCTTTGGTTGATTGATGATGCCTCGGCAGATAATACATTTGCATTAGCCTTACAGCTTGCAGCGCAATATCCAGACAGAATTTCTGTCGAGCAAATATCGAAAAATAGCGGTGTTGCAGTGGCTCGAAATTGGGGGGCGATGCTCTCGGCTAAAAGTGCGGTTGATTTTGTCGCATTTTTAGATGCGGATGATGCATACGAACCTGGAGCATTAGAAGTAGCGGCGGCAACCTTTCATTTTCAGCCAGATACTTCGGTGGTGAGATTAGCATTGAAACCGATAAATTTAGCCCAACGTTATGCAGAACATCCTAATTTTGATCAGGCATGGCAATATATGCGCATGACCTGCGGAGGAAATATCGTTTTCAATAAAGCTTTTTTCTTAGCGTGTGGCGGATTTCCAACACATCAATTATTCCGAGAGCTCGGCGGTGAAGATGGAGCCTTAGGCATTGCAACCACTAAAACGGCAAAAGTGGCGACATTATTTGAAGATGTAGGCGTGTTGCATTTTTGTCGTGAAGGCATGCATGCGGAACGTTTACTCGATGGCCTGTTATTGGGTAAACAAGATCCAGCGATTACAGCCGAAAAAATGGCAGAAGCAGAACAAGTAACATCGACTATTTGTCGCCGTATTGAGGCATTAAAGTGCGGTCTAAATTCAGCTGAAATTGGTATCCGACCTTTGGTTGTGGAGAGAACAGAATGAAAATAATCATCTTAGGTGCCGGGCAAGTAGGTACAACACTTGCGGCAAATTTAGTGAGTGAAGATAACGACATCACACTGGTAGATAATGAATCTCAACATTTGCAGAATTTGCAAGATAAGCATGATTTACGCGTGGTTAAAGGTTCTCCTTCTTCTCCTAAAATTTTGCGTGATGCGGGCGCAGCCGATGCAGACTTGATGGTTGCAGTAACAGCATCAGATGAAATCAATATGATTGCTTGCCAGTTGGGATATACTCTTTTTAATACCCCAACACGTATTGCACGTATTCGTAATGCGGAATATTTGCGTGAGAAAGATAAATTATTTAATGATGAAAACGTACCAATCGATCATCTGATTTCGCCCGAAAATTTAGTTACGGATGAGATTACACGTTTAATTGCTTATCCAGGCGCGTTGCAAGTGGCACATTTTGCCAATAATCGAATTAGCATTGTGGTTGTAAAAGCCTATTACGGTGGTCCCTTAGTGGGCTATGCACTATCTGCTTTTAAAGAGCATATGCCACACATTGATTGCCGTATCATTTCGATTTTACGTAATGATAGATTAATTCGTCCGCAAGGTTCGACCATTATTGAGGCGGGCGATGAAATTACCTTTATTTGTGCGACGGAACACATTAAAGCGGTGATGAGTGAGTTGCAACGCCTTGAGAAAACCTACAAACGTATCATGATCGTTGGCAGCGGGAATATTGCCTCAGGTGTGGCAAAACAGTTAGAAGATAAGTATCAAGTGAAACTTATTGAGCGCGATGGAGAAAAAGCGAAAGTTTTAGCTGAAAGACTCTCTAAAACCCTGGTTTTCCATGGTGATGCTTCTGACCAAAATTTACTTTTTGAAGAGCATATTGAGAGCGTTGATGTCTTTTTATCTCTAAGTGCGGATGATGAAGCCAATATTATGTCGGCGTTACTGGCAAAACGCCTAGGGGCTAAAAAAGCCATGGTGCTTATTCAACGCATGGCATATATCAATTTGATTCAAGGTGGAACCATTGATATTGCGGTTTCACCACAACAAGCAACAATCTCAGCTTTATTAGGACATGTGCGTAAAGGGGATATCAAAAATGTGGCCTCTTTGCGTCATGGTACCGCGGAAGCCATTGAACTTGTTGTACATGGCGATGCGACAACATCCAATGTGGTTGGAAGACAAATTGGCGATATTAAGCTGCCAGTAGGGGCAATGATTGCTGCAATTTTACGTAAAAATGAAGTAATCATTGCTCGTCGTCAGGTTGCTATTGAAGAAGGGGATAATGTGATTGTTTATATTAATGACAAGAAATCCGTGTCAGAAATTGAAAAATTATTCCAACCAAGTGCATTTTTTATTTAAATAACAGTTTACTTTTTAATCTGAAAACCTATAATACGCACTCTTTTAATTTTTTAAACCAACACAAAAGGAAATTTTATGAGCTTTCTTAAAGAATTCCGCGAATTCGCAATGCGCGGCAACGTAGTAGATATGGCAGTCGGTGTGATCATCGGTGGTGCTTTTGGTAAAATCGTAAGTTCACTTGTCGGTGACGTAGTAATGCCTGTATTAGGTATTTTAACTGGTGGCGTAGATTTCAAAGATTTAAAAATCACGTTAGCAGAAGCGGTAGGTGAAACCCCAGCAGTAACATTAAACTACGGTGTATTTATTCAAAACGTCTTTGATTTCATCATCATTGCATTTGCAATTTTCATGATGATCAAAGGTATCAACAAAGTGAAAAAACCAGTAGAAGAAGTAAAAGGTCCTTCACAAGAAGAATTACTTACTGAAATTCGCGATTTATTAAAAAAATAATAAGAATTTAATCTAAATAAAAAAGGTTGGTATTTTACCAACCTTTTCTTTTACCTAAAATTTAAGCTTTTAATAATAATGCAACAGCCTCGCAAGCAATGCCTTCACTTCGACCTGTAAAGCCAAGTTTTTCTGTTGTAGTTGCCTTCACATTGACTTGCTCAATATCACAATGTAAATCTTCCGCAATTTTCGCTCGCATTGCATCGATATGCGGACGCATTTTAGGGGCTTGTGCAATAATGGTCACATCCACATTACCGACCTTATAGCCTTTTGCTTGTACTTGGCGGAATGCTTCTCGTAATAAAACACGGCTATCTGCATTCTTATATTGCATATCGGTATCAGGGAAGAGTTTACCAATATCACCTAATGCTACTGCACCTAATAAAGCATCTGTTAAGGCATGTAAGGCGACATCACCATCAGAATGGGCAATAAACCCAGTGTGGTAAGGCACTTCAACGCCACCAATAATTAAAGGGCGGTCTTCACCAAAGGCATGAACATCAAACCCATGTCCGATTCGTATCATAGCGTTTTCCTTGTTAAATAAAATTCGGCTAAAGCTAAATCTTCTGGACGCGTGACTTTAATATTATCACTTCGTCCTACGACTAAGTGCGGTTGAAATCCGGCGAGTTCCATCGCAGAGGCCTCATCTGTAATATTAGCGCCTTGAGAAAGCCCCTGTTCAAGTGCATTTCTTAATAGATCGTAACGGAAAAATTGAGGCGTTTGTGCAAGCCAGAGTTCAGCGCGATCTTCCGTTTTAATAATATCTTGTTGTTCATTTGCGCGTTTAATCGTATCGACCGCTGGAATAGCTAAAATAGCACCTTGTTCATCATCGATTTGGAGCAATTTATCTAAATCTTGATGTGTTAAACAAGGTCTAGCCGCATCATGCACCAATACCCAAGCTTGGTCATTTTTGATTGCTTTGAGTCCATTTAGAACTGACTCAGCTCGTGTTTCCCCCCCTTCAACGAGGGTGATGTTTTGATGAGGGAATAAGGTAATTTCAGAAAGATAGGGATCATTTTTCCCCACCGCAAGGATAACGTGATTGATTGCAGGGTGGGATAGAATGACTGAGAGCGTATGTTCCAGAATCGTCTTGTCTAGGATTTTCAGATATTGCTTCGGTTTGTTTGCTTGCATACGGCTTCCAACACCCGCAGCAGGAATGACGGCAATAATTTCGCGGCTCATTATTTATGCTCTTTGACGATGTGATAGAACACTTCGTTTGGTTTGACCATATCATGACTCATGCGTGCACGCTCTTCAATAGATTCAAAGCCTTTTGTTAATCCTTGAATTTCGGCAGAAATCATTTGATTTCTTTGTGAGAGCTTTTCATTTTCAGCTTTATTCTCTTTGATTTGAGCTTCGACATCTTTGTAGTCAAAATAGCCGTTTTTACCAAACCAAAGATCGTACTGAAATAGCACGAGAATACCCACTAAAATTCCAATGAAAAGACGCATAAATTACCTATTATTTCTGAAAACTAGGGATAGTTTACCGTGAAATACAGCGAAATGCGATGAAAAAGTGCGGTTAAAAAATAAGATGATTTTGAAATGATCTCATTGGGTTTGTTAGATAGCTTCAAAATGAAAAATGTGATCTATCTCACAAATTAGTTATAAAGTTTGATAAACCCATAGTCACTGCCCAAATAGGCTTGTTATACTTTTGTCTGTCATTATGACTTTTTAACAGAAGGAACAATCAATGAAAACAACATTAAAACTTACCGCTATTGCAGCGATGTCAGCATTTATTTTAACCGGTTGCGCGACTCAAAATAAAAGTGCAGAAGCGGATGCTCAGCTTCAACAACAAGCGGTATTAGGTCTTAACTGGATTCAACAATCAGGTGAATACCAAGCCCTTTCTTACCAAGCATACAATGCGGCAAAAGTGGCATTTGATCACGCTAAAGTGAAAAAAGGTAAGAAAAAAGCTGTTGTGGTGGACTTAGATGAAACCATGTTAGATAACAGCCCTTATGCAGGTTGGCAAGTTCAAAACAATAAACCATTTGATGGCAAAGACTGGACTCGTTGGGTAGAAGCTCGTCAATCAGGTGTGGTACCAGGTGCAGTAGAATTCAATAACTATGTAAATACCCACGGCGGTAAAATGTTCTACGTTTCTAATCGTAAAGAAAGCAATGAAAAAGCAGGTACGATTGATGATATGAAACGTTTAGGTTTTAATGGTGTTGAAGATTCAGCGTTTTACTTGAAAAAAGATAAATCACCAAAAGCAGCACGTTTTGAAGAAATTGAAAAACAAGGTTATGAAATCGTCGTTTATGTGGGTGATAACCTCGATGACTTCGGTGATGCAATCTACGGTAAACAAAATGCAGAACGTCGTGATTTCGTGGCACAAAACAAAGCGAAATTTGGTAAAACATTCATCGTTTTACCTAACCCGAACTACGGCGGTTTTGAAGGTGGTTTAGCGAAAGATTACTTCAAAGGTGATTCAAGTAGCAAAGTGAAAGCGCGTTTAGATGCGATTAAAGCTTGGGATGGTAAATAATTCCCTTTTTTAGATAAAGCAACACCCGCAGAGATGCGGGTGTTTTGTTTTAGTCGAAAAGTGCGGTCTATTTTCGCATCATTTTTTCTTTATGCGCCGCAAAATCCCCACCTTTAGCAAGCATGCGAAGCTGTAAGATAACGCGTTCTTTTAACAAATCTTGTTCAGCTTTGGTCATATCTAAGGCATTAGAACCTGCCGTGAATACGATGGTTACCATGCCTTCTGCTTGTACATAAGAGACATATTGAGAGTAGTGATTTTTCTTCGCAATGTACTCAGCTAATTCATCGACAAAGTGTTTGATTTCACGAGCGGCTGCGGTACGGAATGCTTGAGAGGTTCCCGAACTTTCACGTAAAAGCAAACGGAACACGTTGGTGCTGTGAGTGATAAACTCAAAAAAGGTTTCAACAGAAACACGGATGACACTGCCGCCGGCATCAATGCGTTTACGCGCTTGGCGCATTAATTGGCGAAGCGTTAAGCCGGCTTCATCCACCATTTCTAATCCGAGCTCATCCATATCGCTAAAGTGGCGATAGAAAGAAGTTGGTGCAATGCCTGCTTCACGCGCAACTTCACGTAAACTTAAATTAGAAAAGCTTTTTTCTGCACTCAACTGATTGAACGCGGCGTCAATCAAGGCTCGACGGGTTTTTTCTTTTTGAATTGCTCGAACGCCTGCCATTTGGTTTTCCTCAGTCTATGATGAATTATTTTTTATTCGCTAAAATTGATTTAACTTGTTCACTGATCGCATTTGCAACGCGTTCATAACGATTACGTAATGGCGATCCTGGGCGATAAACAAGCTCAATAGTACGAGCGGGTTCTGGTGAATGGCAAGGAATATATTTTACGCCTTTACGTGTACCTTCATTTAATACAGCAAGTTCTGGCATAAAGGTAATACCTGCATTAGCTGCCACCATATTGCGTAAGGTTTCTAGGCTCGTCGCTTGGAAGTGAGAGTCCTCTTTCGCTCCTGCCGTAAAACAATAATCTAACGCTTGATTACGTAAGCAGTGCCCATCATCTAACATGAGCATTTCTTGACCTTTTAGGGTGTTCATGGCAATTTTGCTTTCTGAAGCCCATGGATGTTCTTCTGAAACAGCGAGTAACATTTTTTCATCAAAAATGGGTACTTCGATAAAGGCTTCCGTTTCGGGTACACGAGCCACAATTGCGCAATCTAAGCGACCTGTTTCTAATTGCTCTAATAGTTGATGCGTTTGAGCTTCGTAAAGAAAAACTTCTAAATCTGGGAAAGTTTCTTTTAATGTTGGTACAATGTAAGGAAGTAGATAAGGGCCAACAGTAGGGATGAGTCCAATGTGTAATGGACCGGTCATTTCTTTACCTTGATTGCTTGCCATTTCTTTAAGTAATTTTACTTCACGTAATACAGTGCGAGCTTGCTCAACAAGTAACATACCCGATTGTGTGAAGAGCACTTTACGGCTAGTACGTTCAAGTAAAATAATGCCTAACTCATCTTCGAGTTTGCGGATTTGACCACTTAAAGTTGGTTGGCTAACATTGCAAGAATCCGCAGCACGACGGAAATG
>CAKQTN010000044.1:0-10237 GCA_934276625.1 uncultured Haemophilus sp. | reverse complement strand
CCATACCAACCACGTTTCCCTTCAGGTGCATTTTCGATTGCCACTAATGCAGCGCCGCCCCATTCGCCACCTAAACCGATTCCCTGCCCAATACGGCACAAGCAAAGTAAGATGGTTGCCCATATTCCGATACGGTCGTAAGTCGGTAATAAGCCAATTACTACAGTTGAGATTCCCATTACTAACAGGCTCATAACAAAGGTATTTTTTCTTCCTAAGCGATCGCCAAAATGTCCGAATAATACGGCCCCCAGAGGACGAGCAATAAAAGTCAGTGCTAGTGTGGAAAGTGCAGCAATTTGGATCGAAAGTGGGTCAGCAGCGTGGAAAAATTGATGATTGAAAACGAGCACTGCAGCCATGGTATAAATATAGTTATCGAAATATTCAATAGCGGTGCCAATCATTGTTGCCATTGCTACACGTTTCAAACTATTTGGCTTATTCAGTGGTTGCATCCGCTTGCTTCCTTTAATGCTTTGGTGCTTGCCTTTATATCTTTGGCTTGACTAATTGCGGTTATTACCGCGATACCATCTGCGCCGTATTTTCGCAACGTTTTCACATGCTCCAATTTCACGCCACCAATAGCTACAAGTGGTTTTGTGATACCTGCTTTTCTCAAGGTTTGAATAAACGCCATTCCTAGAGTAGGTTTAGGATTTTCTTTTGACTGAGTCGGAAAAATTGGACCAATACCGAAATAATCGATTTCAGATAATTCCTCTCCGATTTTGGCTTCGTCTAAACGGTTGACTGACCAACCAATAATGAGTGGTTTATGGGTTCTTGCTCGAATCGTTTTTACGGGCGTATCACTTTGCCCAACGTGAATACCATCCGCTTCAATTTCTAAAGCTAAATCAACGTTATCATCGACAATAAATGGCACATTATATCGACGACATAAGTCTCTGCACTTAATGGCTAAGGCTCGTTGTTCTGTTGGAGAATTTTCTAATGAGAATTTGCCTTTATCGCGAAATTGAAAACAGGTAATGCCACCTTCTAAAGCTTGTCTAAGAACAGAAAGCAAGTTATCAGCTGGATTATCACCTAAATGTCGGCAATCTTGTGTGCCTGCTACAAAATAGAGCGGTAAAATTTCTTGAATATTTTTCATCTTTCAATCCTTAAAGGCGACTGTAAGCCCAATGATTAGTCGGTCCATGTCCATGACCAATATTCAATGGGTGAGAAATAGCTGCCGTAATAAAATCTTTGGCTGTTTTGACCGCACTTTTTAGAGGTGCCCCTTTGGCTAATTCTGCCGTTAAGCAAGCTGAAAAAGTACAACCTGTGCCATGAGTATGTGGGGTATTGAAACGTGCACTTTCCAAAACAAAATGTTCACCATTTTGTAAAAGGATCCAATCTTGGCATTGCTCACTTTGTGAATTGAGTGAATGCCCGCCTTTAATAATCACATTCTTCGCACCTTGTTTTTGCAAGTCTAACGCGGCTTGTTGAATGCTGGCTGTATCAGAAATCTTAAAACCAGTTAAAGCTTCTGCCTCAGGAATATTTGGCGTAATCACATCGGCAAGTGGCAATAAATATTTGCTTAGTGCGGAAACCGCTTGTTGTTGCAATAAAGGGGCCCCACCTTTCGCAATCATGACAGGATCGATAACCAATGTGCCGAATGGACGATTTTTTAAGAAATCAGCAACGCATTCAATAATATCTGCTGTACCAAGCATACCAATTTTGGCACTTGCAATCTGAAAGTCATTTTTTACCGCTTCTAGCTGTGCCTGAATTGTTTTCAGTGGAATGAGGTGAATATCAAATACCCCAAGCGTGTTTTGTGCAGTTACTGCAGTAATCACTGAGGTTCCAAATACACCTTGCATTTGAAAGGTTTTCAAATCTGCTTGAATGCCAGCGCCGCCGCCACTGTCCGAACCAGCAATAGTCAATGTTTGTGGAATGTTAGACATATTTCACCTCCGCGTTTTGTTCTATTAAATCAGGTGTTAAGGCTGCCAATTCATCAAGTAAGCGAATTTGGAATTTACCGACTTGCGTGGTTAAGTTTTTAGCCGCAAGCTCCCCTGCAACGGTGTAAGCGGCACAGGCTTCGACTGTCGCAGAAAAATGATTACCTTCATCAACGGCTAAAAATGCTGCACATACTGCACTTAATAAACAACCCGATGCAGTGACTTTTGGAAATAGCGGTGTACCATTATTGACTGTGACAGTTTGTTGTCCATCGCTGATGATATCGACCTCTCCACTAATTAATACTGTGCAACCATAGCGTTGAGCAACACGTTGAGCGACTTCTTGTAGATTCGTTTTACCTTGTCCTGCATCCACGCCTTTTGCTTGCCAGTCTTCACCAGCAATCGTAGCTAGCTCACCTGCATTACCACGAATTAAGGCAAATTTCACTTCAGACAGTAACTGACGGATAGTTTCTCGTCGGTAGCTAGTGGCACCCACTCCTACAGGATCAAGCACGACAGGAATGCCTATTGAATTAGCGGTTTTACCTGCTAATAACATAGCCTCTCGTTCTTTACCGATAAGCGTGCCGATATTGATTACCAATGCTTGGCTGATTTTGGGCACTTCAACCATTTCCTCTATGTTGGCTGACATCAATGGTGATGCACCTAATGCAAGTAAACCATTGGCACTAAAATTTGCCGCAACAATGTTGGTTATGTTATGAATAAGCGGGTTTTGCTCACGAATTTTTGATAAATAAATAGATTTCATTTCACGCCTTTATTTTTATGATAAATCCAATCCCATTTGCCAAAATCCGATTTCCATTCGGGTAGCCGTAGTAAAAATTTGTTGGATATGAGCGAATTGGGCATCATTAAGTGGTTCACAAAGTGTGGTAAGAAAATCAACCGTTTCTTGTGCCGCTTGTTGATATTCAGGCGATGAATATGTGTCAATCCAGGCTTGATAAGGATTGCTTAATAGCTTTGGATAATTTTCTGTAATGTAACCTGCTACTTGAGCATAACCTAAAGCACAAGGCGTAACGGCTGCATATAGCTCTGGTAAGCCACCCGTCATTCCACAATCAAGCAAGTAGCGTGTATAGGAAATGCATGCCGCACTTTCTGGTGTTTGGAATATTTCCTGCTCACTAATTTCCCATTGACGACAGTAATCCAAATGTAATTGGATTTCTTGGCAAAGAATGTCGAGCGTTTTACGTGGCATTTCCATCTCAGTGAAATTTTTTGCCTTAAAGACGCCCAAGGCAAAAGCACGGCTGTAATGGAAAAGATAGATGTAATCTTGCTTTAAGTAGTGCTGAAAACAAGCTTTGGGCAAGGTGCCTTTTGCGAGTTGTTGCACAATTTCATGCTCAACATATTGCTTCCAATAAGGTTGTGCTTGCTGAATGAGTTGTTCAATCATCATTTTCCCTTACTGTAATTCGATGGCATAGTCTTTCAATTCAAGTGCTTTTGGAATCAAGCCTTTTTGATGCATAAATTCCGCCATTTGTTGATAACGTTTGGCATCCAATTGACGAGGTTTCGTTGCTAATAAAGGTAGGGTATCTTTCCATGCTAATTGATTTAATTCCGTATTAAGTTCTTTTGGTTTATAGCTCACAAATGCTTGCCATGCGTCATTTGGGTTGTTTTGTAGGTAGGTTGTAGCTTGTTCAAGTGCGGTCAAAAAATCGGAAATTTTTTTAGAAGCAAGACTGTTTTTGTTAGCCACTAAAATCAATTCATCATAAGCCGGCACACCATATTGTTCTGGGAAAAATGCTAGGCCTTCTTGTTTTTCTAAATGGATCTGATTCAGTTCGAAATTACGGAATACTCCGATGACAGCATCGACTTGTCCCGTTAAAAGAGAAGGGGAAAGTGACCAATTCACATTTACTAATTTTACGTCTTGATTGCTGAGTCCAATAGAGCGAAGCATTGTGTCGAGCAATACATCTTCAAAACCACTAACTGAATAGCCTACTTTTTTGCCTTTCAGATCGGCAAGTGTTTTGATGTTGCTATTTTTGAGCACCACAACGCTATTTAATGGACTAGAAATGAGAGATCCCACTCTTACTAAAGGTAATCCTTCTGAAACTTGTTGATAAAGTTGAGGTTGATAATTAATAGCTAAGTCCACTTTTCCTGCGGCAACCAATTTAGGCGGTAATGATGGATCGGCTGGTTCGATAATCTCGACCTCTAAGTTATTTTTTTCAAAAAAGCCTTTTTGTTGTGCCACGATGATTGCTGCGTGGTCAGGATTCACATACCAATCAAGCATTAAGCTGATTTTCTCTTTTGCCAAGCTGGAAAAGCTAGTGGTGAGTCCAATTACAAGGCTGAAATAACGGATGATTTTCTTCATTTTTGTCTCCTTTTGTCATGAAATGTTAAACGTGCCAAATAAAACGACGTAGTAGCCAATCGATGCTGAAATATAAACAAAGTGAAATTGCCACTAATATCAGCAACGCGGCAAACATTAAATCCACCTGCATACGAGCGTTGGCGTGGATCATTAAATAGCCAAGCCCTTCTGATGAACCCACCCATTCTCCGATTACAGCGCCAATTGGGGCGACTGAAACGGCAATACGAAAGCCCGATGCAAATGCAGGCAATGCAGCAGGTAATCGCACTTTGAGTAATAAACGCAAAGGGGAAGGTTTTAACGTTTTGGCGAGGTCGAGCCAAGCTTGAGGTGTATTGCGTAATCCATCGTAACAAGCTGCTGTTACAGGAAAATAGATAATGAGTATGGCCATCAGAATTTTTGATGGCATGCCATAACCCAGCCAAAGTATGAGTATTGGGGCGATGGCAAAAACAGGAATTGCTTGAGAAATGACTAAAATTGGTAACAGTAATGATGATGTTTTAGGTGAAAAAGAGAGTAACAGGGCTGATGACAATCCGAAAATAAACCCCAACAATAACCCTAAGCCAATTTCAATTAAGGTGATTTGTGTATGCTGCCAAAGTAGTTCTGCATTGGAAGTCAATTGCAGCCACACGGCTTGTGGAGAAGGAAATATGTAATGAGGAAAATCACCTAATACGCCAATAAGTTGCCAGAGACACAGCAATATAATTCCAATAAAGAGTGGTTTAAGAAGGCTAAGTTTCATCTTTTTCCCTCTAATAACTCATTTAATAATTGCTGTTGGAGTATCCACAAATTTTCTTGGTTAAGTTCTCGTGGTGCTTTACCTTCAGATTTTATAACATCAGATAATGCGGGTTGATTAGGCAGCGGTGAACGTAATACAAAAATACGCTGGCTTAAGCGTAATGCTTCTTGAGGATCATGGGTAACCAATAACACTGATTTATCTTTTAATAGTTCATAGGCCAAGTTTTGTAATTGGTAACGACTAATTGCGTCAAGGGCAGAGAAAGATTCATCAAGTAAAACTAAATTAGCGTTTTGCATTAATACTCGAGCGAGAGCCACTCTTTGTTTCTGTCCTCCAGATAATTGAGCGCAGCTTTTATGAAGATGTTCTGACATGCCTACTTGTTCAAGTAGTACTTTTGCTTGAAGAGTTGTTTTTGTGGATTTCTTCCCAAATAGTATGTTTTCTAATTGGACGTTATCAACAATTGAAAGCCAGGGATAAAGGGTATCTTTTTGTGGTAGCCATGCTACTCGAATATTAGGATGAAAGATGATATTGCCTTGGATTTTCCCTTGTGTATCAAGCCCTGCAATTAATCTTAAAAGCGTTGATTTACCTACACCAGAGCAGCCAAGTAAACTGACCCATTCATTAGGTAAAAGCGTTAAATCAAGGTGTTCAAATACTACTTGCCCACCAAAAGCAAGACTAAGATCCTGAATATTCACCATTGCATTAACCTAAGGATTAATGACTAAAGGTAACGACAGAAAAGGAATGAAAAGAGGTATGAAGAATGAGAAAGTATTTTGGCATATTAGTTTCCTACGTCAGTGCTAACTGTTTCAGGTTCACGGGTATCATCTCAGCCATCTTGTGGCACCCCGACTAAATTTGGATAGATTCTATATCTCAATGTAGAATAAAACAATAGAAAAATGACATTAACTTTAGTTTAGACTTTTTTGTTTAGTTCTCTAAAACTAATTTGAGCAGTAACTATAATAATTTAAACCATATACTTACTTTCACATAAGTTGCTAAGCTAGAAAAAATTCTGCCATAATAGACACCCTTTTTGAGTTCAATGCCTAGCGAAGATTTTAATACTTCAAGTGGTAATATTTTTATGCTACAGCAAAATAATACCACCAATTTTGAGCTCACTTTTTCTCATCAAAGGACAAAGCATGTTAAGTTATCGTCACAGTTTCCATGCCGGCAACCATGCCGATGTGTTAAAACACATTGTGTTAATGCTAATACTAGAAAATCTTTCGCTGAAAGAAAAAGGCTTCTACTATCTCGACACCCACTCTGGTGTTGGTCGTTATCGCTTAAGTTCTAACGAATCAGAAAAAACCGGCGAATACAAAGAGGGAATTGGGAGACTTTGGGAAAGAACAGATTTACCCGAAGAAGTTGCTCGCTACGTGGCTCTCATTAAAAAACTCAATTATGGCGGTAAAGAATTACGTTATTATGCCGGGTCACCAATGATTGCCGCGCAATTATTACGTTCGCAAGACCGTGCATTACTGACAGAGTTACACCCGAGCGATTTTCCATTATTGCGCAATAATTTCAAAGAATTTAAAAATATCACCACAAAATCAGAAAATGGTTTCCAACAACTCAAAGCGACGCTTCCACCGAAAGAACGCCGTGGTTTAGTGCTTATTGATCCGCCTTATGAATTAAAAGAAGATTATGATTTAGTGGTTAAAGCGATCGAAGAAGGTTATAAACGCTTTGCGACAGGCACTTATGCGATTTGGTATCCTGTGGTTCTACGTCAACAAACAAAACGCATTTTTAAAGGATTAGAAGCAACGGGAATTCGTAAAATTTTGAAAATTGAATTGGCTGTTCGTCCTGATAGCGATCAACGTGGTATGACCGCAAGTGGAATGGTGGTAATTAATCCACCTTGGCAATTAGAACAGCAAATGAAATCTATTTTGCCTTATTTAACCCAAACGCTCGTCCCTGAAGGTACGGGAAGTTGGACAGTGGAATGGATTGTGCCGGAATAATCCATTCCAAAGTCTCGGTCAAAACGACCGCACTTTTAAATTTTAATTTTATTGGAATACAACACTAAACAAAGTGCAATAACCATAATTAAAATCGCGCCAGCGAATAAGATGGTATCAACTGAACTTTCATGATTGACAATAATCAGGCGCAACATGGCGGTAATCCCCGCGTAAATAAAATAGCGCAAAGGAAAGTGATAGCCACTTTTAAAATATTGTACAATAAGGCCAATAAAACCGAAGTATAAGAAAAACATCACGGCTTGTTCAGCGACTTCATAAGGCACAACGCTTGATGTATTAAATACCATAATCGCTAAAGTGTACGTGATTTTAGCTAAAGCAATAATCAACACGACAGCCAATGCGATAAGTGAAAAACTTAATACTACTTTTAATACACCAGTAACCACTCGCGGCAGTTTTTCGAGTTCTTGAGATTCTTCCATAAAGTTCCTTTTTTGTTTTTTAAAATGACGAAAGGTGCATATTTTAAAGGAATGTGATTTCGTGGTAAATAACCCTATTAAGAATATAGAAAAGTCATGTAAATTAGCTACAAATTTACATGACTAACATAAAAAGCGACCAAACAGAAGTTTAAGTTCCAGAAAACTCCGTTTGGTCGCTTTTTTATTAATTTAAACTATTTATTCAAATAGCTTAATAGTAAAGATTTTCAAAAATCGAAATCTTTTTACGTCAGTCTCTTCAGTCTGTTAATTTTTTTTCGAAAATTTCTCTTTAATATTAGCTATCAATTTATCAAATTTTTCACGACGAGCTTCTTTTTTATCCGCAATTAAGCGAGCTTTAGCTTGATGCTCTAAATCTTTTTGAATTTTGAGAGCTGACTCTATTTCTGCCGCAACAGTAGCGACATCCCATCTAACAATGTCAACCTGATACTTTTCAAAAATAGCATTTAAAACAGATTCATCATTTTCTTGTACAAGTGCAATAATAGCTACTTCGCCATTTGTCAACTTATTACTAACGGTTATAATTAATGCCGAATTGGCCAATTCTTCGTATGAACCAACGGAGCCGCCAATTACTCCACCAGCAGCAAAACCAAAGAGAACACCTAGTGGTCCACCTAAAATTCCGATTAAACTACCAATTAATCCGCCTTCGAAATAACCATCTCCTATGGAATCTATCAAATCAAAGTTATCTTTGACGTTAATAACACCATTTTCAGCTTTTACAATTAAAGCCTGAGCTAATTTTGTATTTTCAGTTTGACCAAACTGTTTTAGTTCTGAAAAGGCCTGAAAGGCTTCACTTTCAATATCAAAAATTGAGACAACAACATTTTCCATGGGCTTACTCTCCTTTGTTACTTTATAGAGATAGAATAAAATCTCCTATTATTGTATAATAGTATAAAATACTGCTATACAAGGCGGATTATAACATATAATAATCTTTTATGCAATATACAATATAGGCAGATATTGATCTGCCTTTTCTTTTTTACATAAATGAATAATTACTCATCCAAGAAACTTCTTAAGGTTTCTGAACGACTTGGATGACGTAATTTACGTAATGCTTTTGCTTCAATCTGACGAATACGCTCACGAGTTACGTCAAATTGTTTACCCACTTCTTCAAGCGTGTGGTCGGTATTCATATCAATACCAAAACGCATACGTAATACTTTTGCTTCACGAGGGGTTAACCCTTCTAACACTTCATGAGTCGCCACTTTCAAACTTTGTGCAGTGGCAGAATCTAATGGCAATTCAAGAGTTGAATCCTCGATGAAGTCACCTAAATGTGAATCGTCGTCATCACCGATTGGGGTTTCCATAGAAATAGGTTCTTTCGCAATTTTAAGCACTTTACGAATTTTATCTTCTGGCATGCCCATGCGTTCAGCAAGCTCTTCTGGTGTAGCCTCACGTCCCATTTCTTGTAACATTTGACGAGAAATACGATTTAATTTGTTAATCGTTTCAATCATATGAACAGGAATACGGATTGTACGTGCTTGGTCCGCAATCGAACGAGTAATGGCCTGACGAATCCACCAGGTTGCATAGGTAGAGAATTTATAACCACGACGGTATTCAAATTTATCTACTGCCTTCATCAAACCGATATTCCCTTCTTGAATTAAATCCAAAAATTGTAAACCTCGGTTAGTATATTTTTTCGCAATAGAAATGACCAAACGTAAGTTGGCTTCAACCATTTCTTTTTTCGCACGGCGAGCTTTTTGTTCACCACGAGATACCGCATCACAAATCTCACGCATTTGTTGAATGGTTAGATTGGTATTTTGCTCAATATTCGCTAAGTTATCTAAAGATAAACGGATACGTTCTTCATATTTTGGTAAACGTTTTGCCCAAGCTTTCGTTGATTTTAATGCTTTTGCTACCCATGCATCACTGCTGCCATTAGCAACAATGAGTGCCTCAAATTCATCTTTCGGCATACCCGCGATATCAACTAATACTTTTTGTAGTTGACGCTCTTCTGCACGTACACGTTTCATCATATTCTTCATTGATAAAACAAGTACATCAAATTGTTTTGGCACTAAACGGAATTGTTTAAAAATATCTGCGAGTAGAGCAATTTGATCTTTTGCGCGTTTACCACTACGTCCGTGTTTTGCAATAGTTGCTAATGTTTTAGTGTGTTGCTCTCTTAATGCCGCAAATCTTTCACGCGCTACTTCAGGATCGATGCTGTTATCAGAATCGCTCTCATCAGAACTTGAGCTGCTATTGCTTTCATCTTCCTCATCGCTCTCATCATCAACTTCTGCAGCTGCAGCGGCTTCAACACTTTCCTCTTCGTCAGCAAAATTCTCATCAATATTTGCTGCTTCCTCTGCGGCAATATTTGGATCCACAAAGCCGGTAATTAAATCAGCTAAACGATAATTACCCGCTTCAACTTGATCATAATTATTTAATAGCTCTGTTAACGCTTCTGGATATGCTGCAATGGCGGTTTGAACTTCATCAATCCCTTCTTCAATACGTTTTGCAATGCTGATCTCATCTTCACGGGTAAGAAGATCAACCGTTCCCATTTCACGCATATACATACGCACAGGATCGGTTGTACGACCGAT
>CAKQTN010000043.1:0-10414 GCA_934276625.1 uncultured Haemophilus sp. | reverse complement strand
ATAAAAAAAAGCAAAGATCGCAAACAGCACGATCAACAGGCTAATTGCGATCTTTTTCATTGATTAATCCTCATTAATTCGGCTTGCCACCGCATTCTGCTGATGTTTATATTTGGCATCTTTACGACTGGTATACGGGCGAGCAGCTGGACCACTTAAAACTTCAAAACTTAAAGCACCAATTACCATATTAGGACGTAATGCTAAAGGTAATTTGCCAGAGTTGTAGAATTCCAACACAATTTTGCCTTCCCAACCTGGATCGATACGATGTGCGGTTACATGTACCATTAAACCTAAACGAGCAAGTGAAGAACGACCATCTAGCCAACCGATAATATTGGCAGGGAGTTTCACAGACTCTAATGTAGTTGCTAATGCCAACATACCTGGATGTAAGAAGAAGGCTTCATCATCACCGATAATAATTTCGTCACTCATCACTGATTCAAGTTGAGCAGAGACTTCTTCTTTCGGGCCACTTAAATCAATATAAGGCGCGGAATGTTCACGAAATACGCGAAATGAATTGCCTAAACGCACATCAATGGTTGCCCCATTGATTTTGTCATTTTCAGGACGAGGCGTTAAAGAAATAATGCCATCATCTAGATAGCGTTCGATATCGGTATCGCAAAGACGCATGATTTTTCCTATTTTTGGTTTAATAAATGAAGAATTTGAGCTTTCAACATATTAATCGCAATACGATTTTTACCACCGCGAGGAATCACGATGTCTGCATATTGCTTTGATGGCTCAATAAATTGTAAGAACATAGGTCGAACGGTTGCACGATATTGGTCAATGACAGATTGTAATGAACGACCACGTTCTTCCATATCACGTTGTAAACGACGGATAAAACAAATGTCTAATGGTGTATCTACGAAGACTGAAATATCGGCTAATTGGCGAACTCGCTCATCAGTAAGCAATAAGATCCCTTCTAAAATCACAATTCTTTTCGGCGTAAAGTGTTTAGTTTCGCCTGTTCGGGTGTGATCAACATAACTATAGACAGGAACATCTACGGCGATTCCGTTTTTTAAGTCTTTTAAGTGTTGAATGAGTAAATCTCTGTCCATTGAACTCGGGTGGTCATAGTTGGTTTTTACTCGCTCACTCATCTCTAAATGGCTTTGATCTTTATAGTAGCTGTCTTCAGCAATAATGCCGATTTCTTCACAACCTAAGTCGTTACAAAGTTCTTTATGAACGGTGGAAGCAATGGAGCTTTTGCCTGAAGCGGATGCACCCGTGATGGCGATGATAATACAAGATGAGTTTGACATGGAACGTCCTCAAAAACGGAAGGTAAAAATTATGGGGATTATAAAGAAAAATCAGTTTAAATTCATCTTTCTTTTTTATTTAAATTTTTTAAATTTGTGAAGTAGTTCACGGAATTTTTTTTCGTTTTCGCTTACGATGTGCTCGTTTTTATTATTTCATCAGTGTTATTTATGAGGAGTGTACGATGAAAATGAATAAAATTTCTCTCTCCATTTCAACCGCACTTTTAGCTGCAGGCTTCATGACATCATCAGCTGTTAATGCTCAAGGGCGTTTAGTAGTGTATTGTAGTGCGACCAATATTCTTTGTGAAACGACAACAAAAGCCTTTGGCGAAAAATATGATGTGAAAACCTCATTTATTCGCAACGGTTCAGGCAGTACTTTTGCAAAAGTTGAAGCGGAAAAAAATAACCCACAAGCAGACGTTTGGTTTGGTGGTACATTCGACCCTCAAGCACAAGCGGCAGAGTTGGGTTTAATCGAACCTTATAAATCTAAACACATTGATGAAATTGTTGAACGTTTCCGTGATCCAGCGAAAACCAAAGGACATTATGTATCCGCGATTTACATGGGTATCTTAGGTTTTGGTGTGAATACCGAGCGTTTAGCAAAATTAGGTATTAAAGAAGTACCAAAATGCTGGAAAGATTTAACCGATCCTCGCTTAAAAGGCGAAGTGCAAATTGCTGACCCACAAAGTGCAGGTACAGCATACACTGCGTTGGCTACTTTCGTTCAACTTTGGGGCGAAGAAAAAGCCTTTGATTTCTTAAAAGCATTACATCCAAACGTATCGCAATACACCAAATCAGGTGTCACTCCATCTCGTAATGCGGCACGTGGTGAAACTGCGGTAGGTATCGGTTTCTTACACGATTACGCACTTGAAAAACGTCAAGGTGCGCCGTTGGAATTAGTGGTACCTTGTGAAGGTACGGGCTACGAGTTAGGTGGCGTAAGTATCTTAAAAGGTGCGCGTAACATCGATAACGCAAAATTATTCGTGGATTGGGCATTATCTAAAGAAGGTCAAGAGTTAGCGTGGAAACAAGGTGACTCTTTACAAATCTTAACCAACACCACAGCGGAACAATCGCCAACTGCGTTTGATCCAAACAAACTTAACCTGATCAATTATGACTTTGAAAAATACGGTGCAACCGAACAACGCAAAGCCTTAATTGAAAAATGGGTTCAAGACGTTAAATTAGCGAAATAATGTTTAAAGTGCGGTTGAAAAACATGAGATTTTTTGACCGCACTTTTACCATTTTAGCCCCACTAGCTAGGTTTTTACGTGGGTTTCTACGATGAGCGTATTAGCTCATCTTATTTTATAAACACAGGAGTGGACCAATGAAAATGTCTAACGTTGCTTTAGCACTTTCTGGTGTTGTATTTGGTGGCGTATTGCTAAGCTCTCACGCATCTGCTGCAGAAGGTCGTTTAGTGGTTTATTGTAGTGCACAAAATACGATGTGTGAGCAAGAAACTATGGCTTTTGAGAAAAAATACGGTATCAAAACCAGTTTTATCCGTGGTGGTACAGGCACAATTTTAGCCAAAATTGATGCAGAAAAAGATAACCCACAAGGGGATGTATGGTATGGCGGTACGCTTGATCCTCATTCTCAAGCCGGTGAAATGGGCTTACTTGAAGCGTATAAGTCACCAAATCTCGCACAAATTCCTGAACAGTTTAGAGACCCAGCTAAAATTAAAGGCAACTATTCCTCCGCGATTTATCTCGGTGTATTAGGCTTTGGTATTAACCCAGAACGTTTGAAAAAACTCAATTTGCCGACACCAAAATGTTGGAAAGATCTAGCCGATCCTGCGTATCGTAATGAGATCCAAGCAGCCGATCCTCAAAGTTCAGGAACAGGCTATACTCAGTTAGCCACCTATATCCAACTTTGGGGCGAGGATGAAGCATTCAAATATCTCAAAGAACTCAATAAAAACGTTTCCCAATATACCAAATCCGGTAACACAGCAACCCGCAATACGGCACGCGGTGAAACGGCAATTGGGATTGGTTTTTTGCATGAATATTCTTTAGAGAAAGCCAAAGGTGCACCAGTAGAATTAGTTGTACCTTGCGAAGGCACGGGTTATGAAATTGGTGGCGTGAGCATTATTAAAGGTGCAAGAAACCTTGAAAATGCGAAATTATTTGTGGATTGGGCGTTATCAAAAGAAGCGCAAGAGTTAACCTGGAAAAAAGGGGAAGCTTATTCTATTTTAACCAATAGTACCGCTGAACAATCTCCTTATGCGCTCGATTTTAAATCCATCAATTTAATTAATTATGATTTTGACAAATACGGCTCAAGTGATTTACGTAAACGTTTGATCACAAAATGGGTTGATGATGTTAAATTAGCAAAATAATGATGTATACATAGCGAAATAATAGCTATTATATTATTTCGCTTTTTTCTTTTATGCGAGGTTGTATGAACGCAAATAAACTTCCTATTATCCAATCCGCTAACTTTTGGATAATTCTTGCAGTGATTGCATTTTTTCTTCTACCTTCCCACGCTTTAGATTATGGCTTGTTTGAAAGTACAAGTGATGAATATCTAGGTGCAATGGGTTGGTCTTCGTTAGATATTACGGCATTATGGTTTTTACCGGTTATTTTATACGGATTGATGCCACTTCTTAAATTACCGAAGGATACGCAAGCGAAAGCTGAGCTTTATCTTGTTGCTGCGGCAACGTTGTTTATCTTTGTCAGTGCGACAATTTATAAAGTCAGCATGGGTTATTCTGTGATTGTATTAATCGCGAGTTTAACCGCATTGGCGACATTTTCCTTCGCCAAATTAAAAGTGATGCAAGGGGATAAATTTATTATTGCCTCTTTACTTTGCATTATCTTATTAATTTTCTTCTTCATCGTTTATCCAACATTGGCCATCTTTGTTTCAATGTTCTATGACGGTGATACCTTTGCACCGCAACAAGTGATGCGAATTCTAACTCAAAGCTATATTGTTCGAGTTATTAGCAACTCGTTATTTTTATCTGGCTTTGTGGGTATCGTATCAACAATTTTCGGTTTAGCTTTTGCACTTTATACCACCCGTATTGCACGTAGAACAGCATTTATTGGTAAAATTTTCTCTATTTTACCAATCGTTACACCGCCATTCGTTGTGGGTTTAGGGGTAACATTAATGCTAGGTCGTTCTGGTTATGTGACTGAGTTCTTAGCTTCAACATTTGGATTTGAGAACCACAACTGGTTATACGGCTTTAACGGAATTGCCATTGCGCAGATTCTTGCTTTTGCGCCGATTTCATTCATGATTTTAGATGGGGCATTAAAATCGGTTCACCCATCAATTGAAGAAGCGTCTTACACCTTACGTGCAAATCGTTACCAAACATTCTTTAATATCATTTTCCCATTATTGCGTCCGGCATTGGCAAACTCATTCTTAATCGTGTTTATCCAATCCTTAGCGGACTTTAGTAACCCGTTAGTATTGGGCGGTAGCTTTGACGTAATTGCAACGCAAATCTACTTCTATATCGCAGGCTCACAATTAGATTACGCGTCAGCAAGTACTTTAGGTTCGATGCTTTTAATCTTCTCATTAGCCGTATTTATCATCCAATATATTTGGATTGGTAACCGCTCTTATGTGACCGTTTCAGGCAAATCCTATCGTGGTGACGTGCAAGATTTACCAACCGGCTTGAAATATACCATCATCGGTATGCTTGGTTTCTGGGTACTCTTTAACTTAGCGTTATACGGCAGTATTTTCTACGGTAGTTTCACCGTAAACTGGGGCGTAGATTACACCTTAACCTTGAAAAACTATGCAATGTTATTCGGACAAGGCTTAAGCGATGGGGCATGGCCATCATTGATTAATACCTTAATCTACGCAGGAATTGCCGCACCATTGACCGCACTTTTCGGTTTATTAATTGCGTATATTGTGGTGCGTAAAGATTTCCAAGGTAAAAAATCTCTTGAGTTCTTAACCATGCTTTGTTTTGCGGTACCAGGAACCGTTGCAGGGGTATCTTATATTTTAGCCTTTAACAATGCGCCACTTTATATTACGGGTACTAGCATTATCGTGATCATCTCAATGGTAATGCGTGATTTACCAATCGGTATGCGTGCAGCCATTGCAGGTCTTGGTCAATTAGATAAATCACTTGATGAAGCGTCTCTTTCTTTAAAAGGTAGCTCATGGAAAACCTTGTGGTTTATCGTTTTACCATTGTTAAAACCAGCGTTACTTTCTGCATTGGTCACCAGCTTCGTTCGTGCGATGACCACCGTGAGTGCGATTATCTTCTTAGTCACCGCTGATACACGTGTGGCAACAGCCTATATTTTAAACCGTGTAGAAGATGGTGAATATGGTGTTGCTATCGCATACGGTTCGATTTTAATCATCGTGATGATGGCCATTATTTTATTCTTTGACTGGATTGTGGGTGATACCCGAATTTCCCGTTCTAAAGCGAAAAAAATGAATTAACTCGTTAAGTTGTAGGTAAATATTATGAGTAATAATGATTTCTTAGTATTAAAAAATATCACTAAATCTTTTGGTAAATCCACAGTCATTGATAATTTAGATTTAACCATTAAACGTGGCACCATGGTGACCTTATTAGGGCCATCTGGTTGTGGTAAAACCACCGTGTTACGTTTAGTGGCAGGTTTAGAAAACCCAACTTCAGGTCAAATTTTTATCGATGGTGAAGATGTAACCAAATCATCTATTCAAAATCGTGATATTTGTATCGTATTCCAGTCTTACGCATTGTTCCCGCATATGAGTATCGGTGATAACGTAGGTTATGGTTTGCGTATGCAAGGCGTGAGCAAAGAAGAGCGCGCTAAACGTGTAAAAGAAGCGTTAGAGTTGGTTGACTTAGCGGGCTTTGAAGATCGTTTTGTGGATCAAATTTCGGGTGGTCAACAACAACGTGTGGCATTAGCACGTGCGTTAGTATTAAAACCAAAAGTCTTACTTTTTGATGAACCATTAAGTAACTTGGATGCAAACTTACGTCGTTCTATGCGTGAAAAAATCCGTGAATTACAACAAAGCTTAGGTATTACCTCACTTTATGTGACCCACGACCAGACCGAAGCATTTGCGGTGTCCGATGAAGTTATCGTCATGAATAAAGGTAAAATCATGCAAAAAGCCCCAGCCAAAGAGCTTTATTTGCGTCCAAACTCTTTATTCCTTGCAAACTTCATGGGCGAATCGAGCATCTTTGAAGGTAAATTGGAAAATAACACCATTGACGTGAATGGCTACAGATTGCCATTAAGTAATGCGGCACAATTTAATTTACCAGATGGCGAATGCTTAGTGGGCGTACGTCCTGAAGCGATTTACTTAAAAGCAGAAGGCGAGGCAGCACAACAATGTGAAATTAAGAGTGCGGTCTATATGGGTAACCATTGGGAAGTGGTGGCGATTTGGGCTGGCAAAGAATTGCTCATTAACACCAAACCTGAAGACTTCAATGCTAATCTGAAACAAGCTTATGTGAACTTCTCTGAACAAGGCATTTTCTTGCTGAAGAAAGAGAAATAATATTAATCTAAAGGCGTATGGAAACATACGCCTTTTCTTTTAAAATCCTTTCAAAATTGACCGCACTTTTCCTCTCATTTTTATTTTTTCTAATAGATCTGTATAATATTGCCCTTTGAATATAAACGATTGAAGGAGGAAAGCATGATAAAACCGGATACTTTACCGCAATTTTTGCGTAATAAAGTCGAGGAAAATGATGCCTTTGGTCTTGTGGAAGGGCTGTGTCAATTATTACGTAGTAGCCCTACTGAAAAAATTTCTCCAACCTTGCATTTGTTTAAGTTTATCTTAAAGAACGATAAAGAATTAGGCTGTTCTGTTTCGAAATTATTATGTGGTTGGTTATGTGATTTACGTCTTTACCCGTTGTTTATTAGTAGTGGTATTCTTACGCGTGGCGGTTTTGGACAGGAAATGAAAACGCGTATTTATGAGCGTTTTAACCCCTCTTTTAAAGATATTAATGATTTACGTGATATTTTTTATTTATTGTTTAGCGATAAAAATGATGCACGTTGGATTGATGCCGTTCCTTTAAAAACGTGGCGAGGCGTATTTGGCGTTTTAACCCGTTATACAGAACAAAAAGATCGGGAACGTTTAAAAAATCATATTGAAAGTGAAGGGTTATTTGCCATTGAGATGCTTTCAATTTGGATTGCAGCTGAGGATATGGATCCTGAGTTGATGCGAATGGAGCCCTCTCTGTTGAATGCTGATTCCCCTTTTGTCGCATTGCACCATGAAGTGGTGGATTGGTTACAGGCGCGCCGCCAATCAACCGTTTTTGATGATAGTCATTTGCAGGTAATGTTTAGCCAATGTAAAAATTTGGTTGAGCGTTTGCAAAAACGTGGAGCAGTGGTGGGCTCTTCTTTAAATACGGCTTATTTATTGGAGCGTCTTTCTCAGACCTTGGAACGATTAGAAACCTTGATGGCGATTTTTGTTTCAAATCGCTATTTACCACGCCGAATATTGTTATTAACCGGCTGTTTTGCCCGCGCAGCAGCAGAAAAACATAGCATCACCCGATTATGGAAACAAAGCTCAAGATTAATTTCACGTAGCATTACCCAAAATGCGGGTGATCATGGCGAGCACTACATTACGCGAGATAAAAAAGAGTTCTGGGCAATGTTTTATTCTGCGGCAGGTGGTGGTGTATTAATTGCACTGATGGCGCTATTTAAAATCTATCTAGGTAGCATTATTGATGACAAAGTCTGGAAAGGGGTTGCCGAAGGCTTAAATTACGGCTTAGGTTTTATGGTGATCTTTATGTTGCATTTTACGGTAGCGACGAAACAGCCCGCCATGACTGCAGCCCGTTTTGCTGAGGCTGTTGAGAAAACGCCTCAAGGTAAAAGCGTCAATATGAAATTAGCCCAATTATTAGTGGATGTATTTCGCTCTCAAAGTATTGCGGTGCTAGGCAATGTACTTATTGCGATGGGATTGGCTGCATTGATTGCGTTTGGTTACCAATATAAAACAGGTGAGCCGTTGATGAATGCTGATCAAATCGCTTATCAGTTGCATAGCATTGATCCTTTTGCGGGAACCTTATGGTTTGCAGCCATTGCGGGTGTATGGTTATTCTGTTCAGGGATTATTTCGGGCTATTTTGATAACCGCAGCAATTATTTGAATATGCGTATGCGTTTAACGCAACATCCGTTATTGAAAAAATTAATGTCTGAGAAATCTCGCGTTAAATTTGCTAATTATATGCATGAGAATTATGGCTCGCTTATCGGTAACCTTTGCTTTGGTATGTTGCTTGGTATTACGGGTGTGGTAGGTTACTTAACGCACCTTCCGTTAGATATTCGTCATGTGGCATTTTCATCTGCGAATGTAGGCTATATTGCTGTGAGCGGACAATTCACCTACTCATTGCTTTTACAATGCATTGGTTTTGTATTGTTGATTGGTTTAGTGAATTTAATTGTCAGTTTTTCATTAACGCTTTGGGTCGCACTGCGTTCTTTGAATGCGGAAATTGAGAGCTGGTGGCCAATTTGGCATGAAGTTTGCCAAATTGTGAAAAAACGACCATTGAGCTTATTTCTTCCCGTTCAATTAGATAAATAATTGTCTTAAGTGCGGTCAAAAATATCAACGTTTTTGACCGCACTTTCTTTTCGACAAATTTAATTTGCGTTATCATGTTGCTCATCTAATGCTATAACTTTATGAATTATTCTAATGAAACCCACATTTCTTGAACTTCGTCACCTAAGAACCTTGCTTGCTTTAAAGGAAACGGGCAGCGTTTCAATGGCGGCAAAACGTGTTTATTTAACACAATCGGCACTTTCTCATCAAATTAAGTTAATGGAAGAGCAATTCGGTTTACCTCTTTTTGAGCGTAAAAGTAATCCATTGCGTTTTACTGCAGCAGGTGATCGTTTGATTCGTCTTGCTAATGAAATTCTTCCAAAAGTGGTTGATGCAGAACGTGAGCTTGCTCGCGTAAAACACGGTGATGCAGGGCAATTACGAATTGCAGTAGAGTGTCATACTTGCTTCGACTGGTTAATGCCAGCGATGGATGAGTTTCGTCAGCATTGGAGCTTAGTGGAGTTGGATATTGTGTCAGGTTTCCATACCGATCCTGTAGGATTGTTATTGTCTCATCGTGCAGATTGGGCGATTGTCTCCGACGTTGAACAAAACGATGATGTTTTATTTAAGCCGCTGTTTTCTTATGAAATGGTGGGGATTTGTTCTAAAGATCATCCATTAGCGAATAAAGATGTTTGGCAGGCAGAAGATTTTGCTGAAGAAACTTGGGTAACCTATCCCGTTCCTGATGATATGTTAGATTTATATCGTCAAGTATTAAAACCAAAAGGTATTAATCCTCCACGTCGTACAACGGAGCTAACGATCGCCTTGATCCAGTTAGTAGCGAGTCGTCGAGGCATTGCTACCGTGCCTTATTGGGCGGCATTACCTTATTTAGAAAAAGGGTATGTGGTAGCGCGTAAAATTACAGAAGAAGGGTTGTACAGTAATCTCTATGCCGCGATTCGTAAAGAAGATGCTAATTTAGCTTATATCGAAGATTTCCATCAAACAGTGAAAGCACAAAGTTTTTCGACCTTACCTGGTTTGTCTGTTTTAGAGTTGTAGTAGGTCAATATGTCAGAAGTAGTGACAGAAAATCCCATCAAAGCCGCAGCAAAAGCGGCATTTCCTTACAGCATGCCAATGCTTGCCGGCTTTTTATTTTTAGGCATAGCATACGGCATTTACATGAAAGCACTTGGATTTGGTGTTTGGTTCCCCGTTGCAATGGCAGCACTCATTTATGCGGGCTCCGTGGAATTTATTGCCGCTGCCGCCTTAGTTATGCCTTTTTCGCCTTTAAGTGTTGCGTTGGTTACGCTGATGGTCAGTGGTCGCCAAATTTTTTATGGTATTTCCATGTTAGAAAAATATGGTGCTCAACTCGGGAAAAAACGTTGGTATTTAATTAGTACCCTAGTCGATGAAAGTTTTTCCCT
>CAKQTN010000042.1:0-10427 GCA_934276625.1 uncultured Haemophilus sp. | reverse complement strand
GATTTTAGTGAAAAAGATTTTAATCAGGCAATTGCCTGCTATCAACAACGTCATCGCCGTTTTGGCGGGACAGAATAAGCGGAGAACTTATGCTTAAAGAACGTGTATTATCAGCCATTGTGTTGATTGCTTTGGTATTATGTGCCTTGTTCTTATTTACCCCATTTTATTTTGCCCTAGCCTTAGGCTTTGTGGCGACGCTTGGTATTTGGGAGTGGGCTCAATTTGCTCGTTTTAAAAATCCTTTGGCGCGCCTTTGTATCTCGGCATTTTTAGGCGCATTTATTTTCCTTTGGCTTTATAACGAAGGTAATTATTTAGATGCAGGTCGAGTGTTTGAAAACTACTTGCCGTTGTTATTGCTAAACTCTGTCGGTTGGTGGGCACTTGCATTAGTATTAGTGGTGACTTATCCAAGCTCAGCGAAGTTTTGGGGGAAAAATATTCCTTTACAACTCCTGTTTGCTTTTTCTACGTTGATTCCTTTTGTTGCCGCAGTCTTACGTTTACGCTTAGATAATTATACTGCTGATCCTCATCATGGTTTATTCTTATTGCTTTATGTGTTTGTATTGGTATGGGCAGCGGACTCTGGTGCCTATTTTTCGGGAAGATCCTTTGGTAAGCACAAACTTGCACCGAAAGTATCACCTGGGAAAACATGGCAAGGCGTATTTGGAGGCATGATTACCGCGGCGGTATTGGCATTTGTATTTATCCATTTCTCAGGTGATACCTTATTAGGTAGTCGTGCAATGAGTGGTTTTGTTGTGCTTTCTGTGGCAACTGTGGCTATTTCTGTATTGGGTGACTTAGCCGAAAGTATGTTTAAACGTGAATCAGGCATTAAAGACAGTAGTCAATTAATTCCAGGTCATGGCGGTATTTTAGATCGTATTGATAGTTTAACAGCCGCAGTCCCATTCTTCACATACTTCTATTTCTTTGTGTTATAGGATAGAACATGTCGTTTTTGTGGTCGCTTGGTTCATTTATTGTTGCAATTGCTGTGCTGGTTGCCGTACACGAATACGGCCATTTTTGGGCAGCAAGAAAGTGCGGTATTAAAGTTCATCGTTTTTCGATTGGCTTTGGTAAAGTGATTTGGCGACGCACAGATAAATTAGGCACCGAATTTGCGATTTCAGCTATTCCGCTTGGTGGTTATGTCAAAATGCTTGACGGGCGAAATGAAGAAGTTCCAGCAGAATTAAAATCGCAGGCATTTGAAAGTAAATCTGTCGCTCAACGTGCTTTTGTGATTGCTGCTGGCCCGCTTGCTAATTTTATTTTTGCGATTTTGGCATATTGGGTAATTTATTCTGTTGGGATTCCGAGTGTTAAACCAGTCATTGAAAATGTCACGTCAAATTCACCGGCTGCGATGGCTCAAATTGAACCGAATACCCAGATTTTGGCAATTGATGGGGAGAATACACCCGATTGGGAAACCATTAATTTATTGCTCACTGATAAGTTAGGTTCTAATTCTGTTGAGCTCACATTAACGCCTTTTGGTGAAGACCGACCTTATCAACGAACCATTAATCTGCAAAATTGGACATTTGAACCTGATAAAGAAACAGCATTTGAAACATTAGGAATTAATCCCGTTTCAAGTAAAGTGGAGATGACATTATCAAAAGTGGTGGAAAACTCTCCAGCAGAAAAAGCGGGCTTATTGATTGGCGATAAAATTTTAGCAGAAAATTCGACCGCACTTGACTGGAAAGCTTTTGTCGCACAGGTACAACAAGGTCAACCTTTTACAATCAAGGTGGAGCGAAATCAGGAAATTTTTGACAAAACCTTGCAACCGGAGAAGAATCAAGATGGTAAATGGTTTGTAGGGTTAAGTCCGACGTTCTTAAAAGTTGGCGAACAGTATCGAACTGAATTAAAATATGATATTCTTGATGCGCTACAAAAAGGTGTGGAAAAGACAGGCCAAATTTCTTGGTTTATTGTGAAGGCAATCGGGAAATTGCTTAGTGGTGAACTTTCATTTTCCAGTTTGGCTGGGCCAATTTCAATTGCTCAAGGAGCAGGCGCATCTTCTAACGCAGGCGTGATTTATTTCTTAAGTTTTCTCGCGTTAATTAGTGTTAATTTAGGCATAATGAATTTATTTCCGTTGCCAGTTTTAGATGGTGGACATCTCGTATTTTTGGCGGCGGAAGCTATCAAAGGAAAACCTGTTTCAGAACGGGTACAAAATTTAAGTTATCGTATAGGGCTAACAATCTTGTTAATTGAAACAATTTTTGTGCTTTTTAATGATTTCTTACGTTTATAACTATTATTTTTATAGGATAAAGTCGATGAAAAAACTTCTAATCGCAAGTTTATTATTCGGTACTACAACGAGTGTATTTGCGGCACCATTTGTAGCAAAAGACATTCGTGTTGACGGTGCTCAAGGAGACTTAGAACAACAAATTCTAGCGAGCCTTCCTGTTCGTAGCGGTCAGCGTGTAACGGATAAAGACGTAGCCAATATTGTACGTTCATTGTTCGTAAGTGGACAGTTTGATGATGTCAAAGCTTTCCAAGATGGCGATGCGTTAGTTGTGAGCGTTATCGCGAAACCAATCATTTCTGAAGTGAATATTAAAGGTAACTCAGTTATTCCAACAGAAGCATTAAAACAAAACCTTGATGCAAATGGTTTCAAAAGTGGTGATGTCTTAAATCGTGCGAAATTAGAAGAGTTTGCGAAAACCTTAAGAGAACATTATAAGAGTATAGGTCGTTATAATGCGAAAGTTGATCCGTTCGTGACAACTTTACCAAATAACCGCGCAGAAATTACACTTCAAATTGATGAAGATGATACGGCAAAACTTCGTTCTGTTACTTTTAATGGAAATGAAGCGATTTCTAGCAGTAAGTTACAAGAACAAATGGAGCTTCAACCAGATTCTTGGTGGAAACTTTGGGGTAATAAGTTTGATGGTTCTCAGTTTGACAAAGATATTCAAGCTATCCAAGACTACTACCAAAATAATGGTTATGCCAAAGCCAGAGTGACAAAAACAGATGTTCAGTTAAATGAAGAGCATACAAAAGCAGATGTCACTATTGATGTAAGTGAAGGTGAAAAATACAATTTAAGTTCTGCTCGTATCGTCGGTAACTTAGGTGGTATGGCTGATGAATTACAACCATTATTAGGTGAACTTCACTTAAATGATACATTCAGTCGTGCGGATGTGCAAAATGTTGAAAGCTTAATTAAAGATAAATTAGGTGAACGTGGTTACGGTAGTGCAACAGTGAATACTGTACCAACTTTCGATGATGCGAATAAAACATTAGCATTAACCTTTGTGGTTGATGCGGGACGTCGTTTATCTGTTCGTCAAGTTCGTTTTGAAGGTAATACGGTTTCCGCGGATAGTACATTACGTCAAGAAATGCGTCAGCAAGAAGGGACTTGGTATAACTCACAATTAGTTGAGTTAGGTAAAGTGCGTTTAGATAGAACAGGCTTCTTTGAAAGCGTAGAAAATCGTATTGAACCAATCCAAGGTTCTAACGATGAAGTTGATGTAGTATATAAAGTCAGAGAACGTAATACGGGTAGTATCAACTTTGGTATCGGTTATGGTACAGAAAGCGGTCTTAGCTATCAAGCAAGTGTGAAACAAGATAACTTCTTGGGAACGGGCGCTGCGGTAAGTTTAGCCGGTACACGTAATGACTACGGTACAAGTGTAAACTTAGGTTATACAGAACCATACTTTACTAAAGATGGCGTAAGTTTAGGTGGAAACGTATTCTATGAAACTTATGACAACTCGAAAAGTGATACTTCATCAACCTATAAGCGTACGACTTATGGCGGTAATGTAACATTAGGATTCCCAGTCAATGAGAATAACTCATATTATGTGGGATTAGGTTATACTTACAATAAAATTAGCAACTTCGCGTATGAGTACAATCGTGATTTATACATGAAGTCAATGAATTTGACTGGAAACTCAATCAAAACTAATGATTTTGATTTCTCATTTGGTTGGAACTACAACAGTCTAAATCGTGGCTATTTCCCAACTAAAGGGGTGAAAGCAAATCTAGGTGGTCGCGTAACCATTCCAGGATCTGACAATAAATATTATAAATTAAGCGCTGAGCTTCAAGGTTTCTACCCATTAGATCGTGATCACCGTTGGGTGTTATCAGGAAAAGCAACCGCCTCTTATGCAAATGGCTTAGGTGGTAAACGTGTTCCGTTTTATCAACTTTATACGGCTGGTGGTATCGGTTCATTACGTGGCTTTGCTTACGGTGCGGTAGGTCCTAATGCGATTTATCAAGACAAATATGGTCAATGGTATCAAAGCACTGATGTCGTTGGTGGTAACGCGATGGCTACAGCAAGCGTGGAACTTATTGTGCCAACTCCATTTGTTGGAGATAAAAGTCAAAATAGCGTAAGAACCTCATTTTTCGTTGATGCAGCTAGCGTTTGGAATACAAAATGGAAATCAGATAAAGAAGGCTTAAAATCATCTCCGATTTATGCAACATTACCTGATTACAGTAAAGCAGGTAGAGTTCGTGCTTCAACTGGTGTTGCTTTCCAATGGCAATCACCAATTGGACCATTGGTATTCTCTTACGCGAAACCAATCAAAAAATATGAAAATGATGATGTAGAACAATTCCAATTTAGTATTGGTGGTTCTTTCTAATAAATTGAACTTTTATATTCTATTTAAGTCAAAATCTTTGTTCTGTGTCAGTGAGTTAGCTGACACAGAAAAATTTACTAAACTAATTTAAGGAAATTCAAATATGAAAAACGTACTAAAAGTTACCGCACTTTCTTTAGGTCTTGCACTTGCATCAGGTTTTGCTGCTGCAGATGAAAATATCGCATTCATCAATGCGGGTTATTTATTCCAAAATCACCCAGATCGCCAAGCTGTAGCTGATAAATTAGATGCTGAATTTAAACCAATGGCAGATAAACTTGCTGCAAGCAAAAAAGAAATTGATGATAAAATCGTGGCATCTCGTAAAAAAGTAGAAGCAAAAATTGCAGCGTTACAAAAAGATGCACCTCGTTTACGTCAAGCTGAAATTCAAAAACGCCAAGACGAAATTACTAAATTCGGTTCAGATGAAGAAGCTGCATTAAGTAAATTAATGGAAGAGCAAGATAAAAAAGTGGCAGAGTTCCAAGAGTTAAACGAAAAACGTCAAACTGAAGAGCGTGGTAAATTATTGGAAAGCATTCAAGTTGCAACGAATAATTTAGCTAAAGCTAAAGGTTATACTTATGTTTTAGATGCAAACTCTGTCGTATTTGCGGTAGATGGTAAAGATATTACTGAAGAAGTATTAAAATCTATTCCTGCAACTGAGAAAGCCGCTCCAGCAAAAACTGAAGAGAAAAAATAATAGGTTCTCATAATGCAAAAATCCTATTCTTTACAGGAATTAGCAACAAAAGTCGGCGGTACCTTTCGCGGTAACGCCGATGTTGTCGTTAATAGTATTGCTGCTCTTTCAAAAGCAGATACAAATCAGCTTACGTTCATTTCTAATGCAAAATTTCGCCCTTTATTAGCTGAATCTAAAGCAGGTATTCTTGTGGTGTCAGAAGCGGATGTGGAATTTTGCTCACCTGAAAGTAATTTACTTATCGTTAAAGATCCTTATGTTGCTTATGCAGTATTAGCGCAATATATGGATACTACCCCGAAAGCAGCTCAAAATATCCACCCAAGTGCGGTTATTTCTGAAAAAGCTTCAATGGGTGAAAATGTATCAATTGGTGCAAATGCTGTTATTGAAGAAGGTGTTGTATTAGGCGATAACGTAATTATTGGCGCCGGTTGTTTTGTAGGTAAATTCACCAAAATTGGTGCAGGTACACAGCTTTGGGCAAATGTAAGCGTTTATCATGAAGTAGAAATTGGACAAAATTGCTTAATTCAATCAGGTGCTGTGATTGGTAGTGATGGCTTTGGCTATGCGAATGATCGTGGTCGCTGGGTGAAAATTCCACAAGTAGGACAAGTGATTATTGGTAATAATGTCGAAATCGGTGCTTGTACCTGTATTGACCGTGGAGCCTTAGATGCGACAGTCATTGAAGATAACGTCATTATTGATAACCTTTGTCAAATTGCGCATAACGTTCATATCGGCACGGGTACAGCAGTCGCTGGCGGTGTCATTATGGCGGGTAGTCTAAAAGTGGGGCGTTATTGTTTAATTGGCGGAGCAAGTGTGATTAATGGTCACATGGAAATCTGCGATAAAGTAACCGTGACTGGCATGGGGATGGTAATGCGTCCAATTACTGAACCAGGCGTTTACTCATCGGGTATCCCATTACAAACCAATAAAGAGTGGCGAAAAACAGCCGCACTTACTTTGGGGATTGATGGTATGAATAAACGACTGAAAGCCCTTGAGAAAAAACTTGGCTAAGATTTTTAAAACGTACCCTAGGGTGCGTTTTATTTTTATACAGAAATATCGTATAATTCCAGTGTTTTATTATTATTTATTTTAAAGGTATTAGACGTGTCAGAGAATCAAGTAAGTAAAGTAATTGAAGCAAAAGAAATTATGACCTTATTGCCACATCGTTATCCATTTTTATTAGTGGATCGTGTGTTAGACTACAAAGAAGGTGAATGGTTAAAAGCAATTAAAAATATCAGCGTAAACGAACCTTGTTTTACCGGTCATTTCCCTGGAGAGCCAATTTTACCAGGTGTGTTAATTCTTGAAGCTTTGGCGCAATCAATGGGGATCCTTGCATTTAAAACCCATGAATTAAAAGGTGGCGAATTATTCTATTTCGCAGGTATTGATGAAGCGCGTTTCAAACGCCCAGTATTACCTGGAGATCAAATGGAATTGAACGTTCAAGTGATTAAAGAACGTCGTGGTATTACAGCATTCACAGGTATTGCAACCGTAAACGGTGAAGTTGCTTGTGAAGCCAAATTAATGTGTGCTCGTCGATAATTAAAGAAAATTAAGGGGTAAGTATGATCCACCCAAGTGCAAAAATTCACCCAACCGCGCTTGTTGCTGATGGCGCAGTTATTGGCGAAGACGTTGTTATCGGTCCTTTCTGTATTATTGAAGGGAGCGTTGAGATTAAAGCGCGTACCGTTTTAAATTCTCATATTGTCGTGAAAGGCGACACCGTGATTGGTGAGGATAACCAGATTTATCAATTCGCCAGCATCGGTGAAGTCAACCAAGATTTAAAATATAAAGGCGAAGCAACTAAAACCATTATTGGTAATGGCAACCTTATTCGAGAACATGTGACGATTCACCGCGGCACAATCCAAGGTGGTGGTGTAACACGTATTGGTAACAACAACTTATTGATGATCAACGTCCACGTTGCCCACGATTGTCAAATAAAAAATAACTGTATTTTAGCAAACAATGCAACCCTTGCGGGGCACGTTGAATTAGATGATTTTGTGATTGTTGGTGGCATGTCTGCGATCCATCAATTTGTAATCGTTGGTGCGCACGTAATGTTAGGTGGTGGCTCTATGGTTAGCCAAGATGTGCCGCCTTATGTGATGGCTCAAGGTAACCATGCGCAGCCTTTCGGTGTAAACCTTGAAGGATTAAAACGTCGTGGTTTTGATAAACCAACCATGCACGCGATTCGTAACGTTTATAAAATGATTTACCGCAGTGGTAAAACCCTTGAAGAAGTCTTGCCAGAAATTGAACAAATTGCACAAACTGAATCGGCAATTAGTTTCTTTGTGGAGTTCTTCAAACGTTCTACTCGTGGCATTATTCGTTAATTAACGTTTCTTTTCTCATTAAGAGAAAATGATGAATAATAAAGAGACCGCACTATGATTTGTTCAAAGTGCGGTCGTTTTTTAGGATAAATTTAATGATTAAAGAAAATCCGACTATTGCGATTATTGCTGGCGAGGTCTCTGGCGATATTCTTGGTGCCGGTCTCATTCAAGCGCTAAAACGTCACTATCCGCAAGCTAAATTTGTCGGAATTGGTGGTGAGCGAATGATTGCTCAAGGCTTTGAAAGTTTTTTTGATATGGAAGAGCTCTCTGTCATGGGGCTAGTAGAAGTTCTCAAACATTTGCCGCGATTGCTAAAAATTCGTCGCAGTATCATCGACCAACTCTCTGACATTAAACCTGATGTATTTATCGGTATTGATGCACCGGATTTTAATCTTACCGTTGAACTGAAATTAAAAGAAAAAGGGATTAAAACCATTCATTACGTGAGTCCATCTGTATGGGCTTGGCGTCAAAATCGTATTTATAAAATTGCCAAAGCGACCCATCAAGTATTAGCCTTTCTTCCTTTTGAAAAAGCCTTTTATGATCGTTTTAATGTGCCTTGCCGTTTTATTGGTCATACCATGGCAGATGCGATTCCATTAAAACCAAATAGAACGGAAGCTTGCCAGATCTTAGGTATTGATGAAAAAGGACGTTATCTTGCCATTTTAGTGGGGAGTCGGGGGAGCGAAGTTGGGTTTCTGACAGAGCCATTTCTAAAAACCGCTTTGTTATTAAAAGAAAAATATCCAGACCTGCAGTTTTTAGTCCCTTTAGTGAATGAAAAACGTCGCCAGCAATTTGAGGAAATAAAGGCTCAGATTGCACCTGATCTTGATATGCATCTCATTGATGGTAAAGCACGCCAAGTGATGATCGCTGCTGAGGCAACTTTACTTGCTTCAGGTACTGCTGCACTTGAAGCGATGCTATGTAAATCACCAATGGTGGTGGGCTATCGAATGAAACCGTTCACGTATTTCTTGGCAAAACGATTAGTCAAAACAAAATATATTTCATTACCTAATTTATTAGCGGATGAAATGCTTGTACCAGAAATGATTCAAGAAGATTGCGAACCGAAAAAATTAGCAGAACAACTTTCTCAATATTTGGGCGATGATGAAAGTGCGGTCAAATCTCGCAGTGTTTTAATTCAACGTTTTACTGAATTACATAAATTAATTCAATGTGATGCGGACAGTCAAGCCGCACAAGCAGTGATTGATTTGTTGGAGCAAAACCATGACTGATTTTGTTTATCCTGAAGGTTATCAATTATTTGCAGGAGTGGATGAAGTAGGACGAGGTCCCTTAGTGGGGGCAGTTGTCACGGCTGCAGTGATCTTAGATCCGAATAACCCGATTGCTGGTTTAGCAGATTCTAAAAAACTCAGCGAGAAAAAACGTCTTGCACTCGCAGCAGAAATTAAAGAGAAAGCCTTAGCTTGGGCAATGGGTCGAGCAGAGCCAGCCGAGATTGATGAATTGAATATTCTTCATGCCTCTATGTTAGCCATGGAACGAGCCGTAAAAGCCTTAGAAATTCAACCGCACTTTGTGTTGGTGGATGGCAATCGTATTCCGCCTAACCTTGGTTTACCTGCTCAAGCGGTAGTGAAAGGGGATTCACTTGTGGCGGAAATTAGCGCCGCCTCTATTTTGGCAAAAGTCGCACGCGATCAGGAAATGGAAGAATTAGATAAAAAGTATCCTGAATATGCTTTTGCTCAACATAAAGGGTATCCGACCAAATTACACTTAGAAAAATTAGCGGAACTGGGTCCTTTACCAGAGTATCGTCGAAGTTTTTCACCTGTGAAGAAAGCGCTAGGCATAGAAGAGTAGTGAGCTTGAAAGATTTTAAGATTGAATAATATAAAATGGATATTTATAGCCTTGTCTTTGATGACTATGAAACGTTAGATTTAATGGGACCTGTTGAGTTTTTATCAAGAGTCCCTAATGGTAAGCTTCACTATGCATCCCAAGTTGGTGGATTAATTCGTAGTAAGCAAGGATTTTATATTGAAACAGAAAAGCTAGAACATTTATTACCTCATAGTGTGTTATTGGTTGTTGGTGGACAGGGAACTCGTCAGTTAGTAAACGATGAACAATTTATTAATCAGCTTGGTAAATGGATTGATGAGTCAGAGATTTGTCTCAGTGTTTGTACAGGTTCAGCATTATTAGCTTGTACGGGGCGATTAGATAGTTTAAAAGCGACTTCTAATAAAAAATCTTTTGAATGGGTAAAACAATGTCGCCCAGCTGTAAAATGGCAACCCGTTGCAAGATGGGTGAAAGATGGCAAGTTTTACACTTCATCAGGCGTTTCTGCTGGTATGGATATGGCGCTTGGGTTTATTGCTGATTATTATGGCAGTGACTTGGCTCAAGACATTGCTAACCACACCGAATATCATTGGCAAAAAGATCCTAGTGCAGATAATTTTGCTCGAATCCATGGATATAAATAATAGATTTAGTTTTAGATTAAACAAAAGAGCGGTCAAAATTGACCGCTCTTTTTATACCTCAGCGAGATTATTTATTTAATTTCGCTTTGTAAGTTGGGTTCATTAAGTTTTCTACAGAAAGGAT